>NZ_JBEXGU010000036.1:0-68627 GCF_040607515.1 Streptosporangium sp. NPDC005286
GCCGTTTCCGGCGACCGGGATCTTCGTTGGTAGCGGGGACAGGATTTGAACCTGCGACCTCTGGGTTATGAGCCCAGCGAGCTACCGAGCTGCTCCACCCCGCGTCGGTGTATGTATGAACCATACCCGGATTTGGAGGTGGACGCGAATCGAATAGCGCTGGGCCCCTGTATCGGCCCCCCTAGGAACTTGGCGGGGGCGATGGCGTCGCCGACGGAGCCGGTGTGCCGGACGGTGTCGCCGAGGGTGACGGGCTGGGGGTGACCCCCGTTGTCTCGGCGGTGTCCTTCAGCTTGCCCAGCGCCTTCTCAAGCTCCTGCTGGGCGGTGCCGTACTCGGTCCAGTCCGGCGGGTTCGCCTGGAGCGCCTTCTGCGCCTTGTCGTACGCCTTCTGCACCTCGTCGATCGACTTGGCCAGCTCGGTGGTGGGCTTGGCCTCCTCCGGCTTCGCCTCACCGGACGTGTTCTCGCCCTGCGGCGTGCTCTGGGTGCCGTCGCCGAAGACCTGCTCCAACGCGCCCTTGAGCGTGTCTGCCGAACCGACCTTGTTGCCGTAGGCCACCAGGACCCGGCGGAGGATCGGGTACGGCTCCTGGCCGGAGGCGGCCGCGATCTCCACGTAGACCGGCTCGACGTAGACCAGGCCGTCGGCGAACGGCAGGGTCAGCAGGTTGCCGTAGCGGACCTTCGCCTGGCCGAGTCCGAGCAGGTTGAGCTCGCCGGAGAACTTGTTCTGGAAGTTGTTCTGCACCTGGCCGGGTCCGGGAATCGTGGTGTTGGACGGCATGCGCAGGATGCGCAGCTTCCCGTAATCCGGTCCGGGGTTGGCGTCCACGGCCATGAACGCCGCCAGGTTGGGCCCCTGGCGCGGCACGAACGTGGTCGTCAGCGAGAACGAGGGCGCCGAGGTCTTCGGCATCTTGACCGACAGGTAGTACGGCGGCTGCTTGGTGTCGCGGTCGCCGGACGGGTCGTTCGGGACGTTCCAGAAGTCCTGGCCGCTGTAGAAGGCGTTCGGGTCGGAGATGTGGTACTGGGAGAGCACGTCGCGCTGGACCTTGAACAGCGCCTCCGGGTAGCGCAGGTGCTGCCTGAGCTCGGGCGACATCTCCGTCTGCGGCTTGATGATGCCGGGGAAGGCCTTGCGCCAGGTCTGCAGGATGGGGTCCTTCTCGTCCCACGCGTACAGGCTGACGGTGCCGTCGTAGGCGTCGACCACGGCCTTCACCGAGTTGCGCATGTAGTTGATCTGGTCACGCGGCTGCGGCACCACCAGGCGCGGGTCGGTGATGGTGTCCCGCGTCATCGCCTCCAGGCTCTTGCTCTGGGAGTACGGGTAGGCGTTGGAAGTGGTGTAGGCGTCGGAGATCCAGACCACCCTGCCGTCGACGATGGCGGGATAGGGGTTGTCGTCCAGGCTCAGGAACGGCGCCGCCTTGGCGATGCGCTCCTGCGGATTGCGCTCGTAAAGGATCTTGGAGTTCGCGTTGATGTCCCCGGAGAGCAGCAGGTTGATCTCGCCGTACTTGGCGGCGTAGAGCATCCTGTTGATGAACGAACCGACAGGGACCCCGCCCTTGCCGTCGTAGGTGGTGTTCTTCTGGCCGGTGCCGCCGCTCTCGGGGTAGTCGAGCTCCTGCTGCTTCTCCCCGCCGCCGCCGACGACGACGTACTGGGTCGAAGCGGGCGCCTCGCCGAAGTAGATCCGCGATTCCTTGAGCTTCGTCCGCTCCGCCAGGGAGCCGGTGACCGGCATGTCCTTGGCGTCGAAGTTGGGCAGGCCCTCGGAGTCGACCTCGTTGCCGGGCGCGGCCACGAAGCCGTTGCCGTGGGTGTAGACGAGGTGCCGGTTGATCCAGTTGTTCTGCTCCGCCGGCGGTCCGGTGAGCTCTCGCACGGCGACGACGGTGTCACGGATCGTGCCGTCCGCGTCGGGGTAGCGGTCGACGTCGAGCGGCTCGTGGAAGTCGTAGTAACCGCGGATCCGCTGCTTCTGCTGGTAGGTCTTGGCGACCAGGCTCGGGTCGAGCAGGCGCACGCCGGAGATGGAGCTGTCGGCGGTGACGCTGACCTTGCTCGGGTCACCCTGAGCCGTGTAGTCGATCACCTCGGCGTCGTCCACGTCGTAGGCTTTTCGTGTCGCGTCGATGTTGCGCTTGATGTACTCCTGCTCCTTGCCCTGCTGGTTCGGCTTGACCTGGAACTGCTCGACCAGGGCCGGGTAGACCCCGCCGATCAGGATGGCCGAGAGCACCAGGAGGCCGAAGCCGACGCCGGGCAGCATGCCGCCGGATCGCACGACCCCGGCGAAGAACAGGACGGCGCAGATCAGCGCGATGATCGCCAGGATGTTCTTGGCGGGAAGCACCGCGTTGACGTCGGTGTACGAGGCACCGTGTCTGAAGCCCCGGTCGGAGAAGACCAGCCCGTACCGGTCGTACCAGTAGGCGACCGCCTTCAGCAGCACGAAGATGCCGAGCAGCACCGACAGGTGCGCCCGGGCGCCGCGCGAGGCGTGCACGCCGGGTGACTGGAGCCGGAACCCGCCGTACAGGTAGTGCACGATCGCCGACAGCAGGGCGGACAACACCACCGCGACGAACAGGAAGTTCAGCACCATCCGGATGAAGGGATAGGTGAACATGAAGAAGGAGATGTCGTAGCCGAACTGCGGGTCGGTCTCACCGAACGGCGTCGCGTTGATGAACTCCAGCCAGGTCTTCCACTGACCGGAGAAGGATGATCCCGCGAACAGGCCGAGCACCGCCACACCGATCAGGAAGATCAGCTTGCGGTGCGGGTCGAGGGCCATCCGATACCGGTCGGCACCGCTGGCGCCGCCGAACATCCCGGGGCCGAACATCGGCCGCATGCGGTACGCCATCAGCATGTTGCCGCCGACGATGCCGACCATCAGCAGCGCACCGACGACGAACAGGAGGATCTGCGTAACGATCACGCCGGAGAAGACGGCCGTGTAGTCGACCGATTCGTACCAGAGGTAGTCGGTAAAAATGCCGGCAAAGAGGAAGAATAACGCGACTATCACGACCAGAGTGATCGCGACGGGAAGTAGCAGTCGTGGCCGGCGGGGCAAGCGCATTGCCCTACCGGCTCCGGGGGTCCGGAAGCTCAAGGCCAACCCCTTGTCGTAAGAGCACGGTCCGTGTCTGGAAACCTACACCGGCGAGAGTTGGGGCGCGCTTAGCCTTTCGGGCACGGTCCGGCCACAACAGTCCACTGGTATCGGGTCCATCGGTAGCAACGCGCAAGGGTCCTGATGAGTGCCCCATGACGAACTCCAGGCCCGAAAATTCAACTTTCTTTGCAAATCGGCCATCACGCTCACCTCGCCGTCGAGCCCGCGGAGCCGCTCCTCCAGCGCGGATCGCGTGCACCGTGACGTCCTGGCGCACGGTCGGCATCCGGCCCGGTTCCGGCGTCAGCCGGTCGGGCAGCTCTGCACGGAACCCGAGCCGGTGCGGATCGAGTCGATCGCCTGAACGGCCTGGCGCAGCGTCTCGACCTTGACCAGCCTGAGCCCGTCCGGGATCGCTCTGACCGCCTCGGCGCAGTTGTCGGCCGGGGTCAGGAAGACCGTCGCACCGGCCCTCCTGGCACCGACCATCTTCTGCTGGATGCCGCCGATCGGGCCCACGTCGCCCTCCGCGGTGATCGTTCCGGTCCCCGCGATGGACTTGCCGCCGGTCAACGACCCCGGGGTGAGCTTGTCGACGATGCCCAGGGAGAACATCATCCCCGCGCTCGGCCCGCCGACGTCGCCGACATTGATCTTGACCTCGAAGGGGAACTTGTAGCCGACCCGCATGGTGATGCCCACGATGGGTGCTCCGTCCTTACCGGCGACGGTAGGGACGGCGATGGTCAGGCTCTGGGCGCCACGGTTGACGACGAAACTGACCTCTTCGCCCGGCTTGTGCTTGCGAACGGAGGAGGAGACGGTCTCCCGATCGGCCACGGGCGTGCCGTCCACCGAGACGATCTCGTCACCGGCCTTGAACTTCCCGTCGGCCGGCATGCCCTTCTCCGTGGAGCCCACGGTCACGATCGAGTTGTAGGGAATCCTCAGCTCGGTCAGCGCCGCCGCGGTCGCATCGTCCTGGGAGTTCGTCATCTCCTGGGTGTTCTGCTCCTCGACCTCCTTGGCGGTGGTCGCCGGAGGGAAGATCGTCTCCTCGGGCACGACCGCGATGGTGGGATCGATCCATCCCCTGAGCGCGCTGAACAGATCGATTCTGGTCCCGGGGCCGCCCTGGTAGGCGACGGTGACGAGGCTGAGCTTGCCGTCGGTCGGATACGTCTGGTGTCCCTCGATGCTGATCACCGGTTTGCCGTCGACGTCGCCGATGGTGTTCTCGGTCGGCCCAGGGCTCAGCACGACGTACGGCACCGGCAGCACGGCGCCGACCAGCGCGAGCATGAGCGTGAGGAAGCCCGCCACCATCAAAGTCAGGGCTCGTCGGGACATGGACAAAGCCTATGCCGTACGACAGGTCATGAAACCGCACCCGGACGCCGCCGCGCCGACAGGCGCATACCCCTCAGCCGAGATCAATCGCAGGCTCCCACCCACTCGGAGGAACCGTCGGTGAAAAACTGGTTCTTCCAGATGGGGACCTGGCTCTTGAGATCGTCGATCAACCTTCTGGATGCCTCGAACGCCTCACCGCGGTGCGGCGCGGCGACCGCCACGACGACCGCGACGTCGCCGAGCCTCAGGTCGCCGACCCGGTGGACGGCCGCCAGGGCGGTCACCGGGAAGTCCACGGCGACCTTCTCGGCCACCCGGCGCAGCTCGCCCGTGGCACTCGGATGTGCCGAGTAGGACAGGCTCGTGACCGGCCTGCCGTGATCTTCTTCTCGTACCGTGCCGACGAAGACCGTCGTACCGCCCGCGGCGTGATTGCCGACGGCGGCGAGCACCTCGTCGACGGAGAGCGCGCTGTCGCGAATATCGAGCAACCGGATGACATCCACGCACAGAGTCTATGGCGACGCTAACGCGTCGCGGCTCGGCCGCTGGGATCCGGCTCCTTCCCTCGTCGACCGGGGCCGTTCGTCCCTCACGACCCCGCTCTCCTCAGTCCAGTCGCCGGCGCGGCCTCACGGGAAGTCCCCCAAGGGGAGGCATGGGGCACGTCCTCGCGGAGGTCCAGTCGCCGGCGCGGCCTCACGGGTAGTCCCTCAGGGCATGGGCGTAGGCACGTCCCCATGGGAGTCCTTGGTCCGGTCGCCGGCACGGCCCTGCGGGAGCTCGCTCGGGCTCCCTGGGCGGGCCGTCAGGGGCGGCGCTTCTTGCGGGCGGCGCGGACGATCGCCGCGGTGCCGAGGACGGCGACGGTGGCGCCGGCCGCGGTGAGCGTGGCCTCCTTGCCGGACAGGCGGCGGCCCACGACGGCGTGCCTGCCACCACGCAGCTCCAGGAGCTGCTCGAACGCGGCCTCGTTGGTCCACATCGGCTTCCAGCCGACCTCGCGCAGCGTCGCGCAGTCGACCACCCAGGGGTAGACGACGTAGTGCAGGTCGGTGGCCGGAGCCGGGGTGATGCCGAGGCGGTGCAGGCGCTGGGCGGTTCCGAAGGTCAGCCCTGCGGGCAGTTCCAGCCGGCGCAGCCCGGAGATCTCCTCCACCTGCTCCTGCTCCAGCCAGCCCTCGCCGCCGACGGCCACCACCCCGGAGACCGTGCCGAGCGCCGCCATCTCCAGGACCGAGACCAGGTCGTCCACGTGGCAGAACTGCCAGCGAGGGTTGCATCCCTTGACGGTCAGCAGCCGGGGCGCCTCGAAATGCCGGGTCACCACGCTGTCGACACCGGGGCCGACCACGGCCGCGGGTCTGACCACGGTCACGTCGAGACCGGGGTGGCTGCGCAGGGAGCGCCGGGCCAGTGCCTCGATCTCCAGATGGTCGCCGACCATGCCCGTATCCGGCTCGGCGGCGACCTCGGAATCCTCAGGCAGCGGGACGGGATTGTCGGGTACGGCTCCGTACACCATGGCGCTGGTGACCAGCACGACCCGCCGCACCCTCGCCGCGGCACTGGCGGTGAGCACCGTCTGGGCCGCGCGCAGGTTGTAGGCGCGCCGCTCCGCGGGGTCGGCATCGAGCGCGTAGTCACCGGCCAGATGCACGAGCACGTCAATATCGGATATGCGGTTCGCCAAGAGCGGATCTCGAACATCGAGCACCCGCCATGTGACATCGGGCACATCGCCGCGCTGCTCGTCGATGGCCACAACCCTGCGGAAATCCGCAGACGAGGCGACTTTCGCGAGGAAAGCACGGCCTAGGCCCGAGGCGGCGCCGGTGACGGCGACGACAGGGGGCCGGGAGCGTTTCGAGGTAGGCACCAGGTCCTCACTTTGCACTGACCCGCCATGCGACGGATAACGTGGCGGATGTGGACTCCTCCATCCTGCACGAGGTAGAGCGGTGACTGACTTGCCAGGTCGGGAAAACGACCCCAACGACAATCCGTTCGCCATGTTCGGCGACCCGGAGCAGATCGCAGCGGCAATGCGCCAGTTCGCCGACATGCTCTCCGCTCCGCCGACCTCAGGTCCCGTCAACTGGGACATGGCGAAGAACATCGCACGGCACGTTGTGGTCGCCGAGGGCGACCCCAGTGTCATGGAGGGCGAGCGACGCCAGGTCGTCGACGCCCTGAACCTGGCCGACCTTTGGCTCAATGAGGCCACCTCCCTACCGAGCGGGGTGAGCAACCCTCAGGCGTGGAGCCGTTCGGAATGGATCGAAAAGACCGTCCCCGTCTGGCAGAAGCTCTGTGACCCGATCGCCGCCCGCATGGTCGAGACCATGAGCGGCACGCTCGGCGCCTCCGGTCTGCCCCCGGAGGCTCAGGCCATGGCCGGGCCGCTGATGGGGATGATGAAGCAGATGGGCGGCATGATGGTCGGCCAGCAGATCGGCCAGGCCATCGGCTCGCTCGCCCTGGAGGTGATCGGCGCCACCGACATCGGCCTGCCGCTGTCGGACAACGCAGCCCTGCTGCCCGGCGGCATCTCGGCGTTCAGCCAGGGTCTGGAGACCCCCGCCGAGGAGATCCGCCTCTATCTCGCCCTGCGCGAGGCGGCCCACCACCGGCTGTTCCAGCACGTGCCGTGGCTGCGCGCGCACCTGCTCGGAGCCGTGGAGGAATACGCCAGGGGCATCACGGTGGACGCCTCCGCCCTGGAGGAGCAGCTCCGCGGGCTCGATCTCAACAATCCCGAGCAGCTCCAGCAGGCGCTGAGCGGCGGCAACCTGCTCAAGCCCGAGGAGACCGAGCGGCAGAAGGCCGCCCTGTCCCGGCTGGAGACCATGCTCGCTCTCGTCGAGGGCTGGGTCGGCACCGTCGTGGACGGCGCCGCGGACGGCAAGCTCCCCTCGGCGACGGCGCTGGCGGAGACCGTACGGCGCCGCAGGGCGACCGGCGGCCCCGCGGAGCAGACCTTCGCCACGCTCGTCGGCCTCGAACTCCGGCCCCGCCGCCTGCGCGAGGCCGCCACCCTGTGGCAGGCGCTGGAATCCGACCGGGGCATCGACGGCCGCGACGCGGTCTGGAGCCACCCCGACCTCATGCCCACCGCCGACGACCTCGACAACCCCGAGGGGTTCGTACGGGGCGAGCCCGAGCTCGACCTGTCGTCCCTGGAGGGATCTCTGCGCGAGCCTCCCGCCACTCCCGGCGAGGACGATGACAAGGGCGATGACAAGGGCGACGCAGGTGGGGGCGGCGCGTGAGCCTGCGCGCCGACGCGCGGGACGTGCTCACGGGGTGGACCGCGCCCACGGCGGAGGAGGAGATCCTCCGCAAGGAGTTCCTGGATCACGTACACGCCCATGATGACGCGATGTGGCGCGAGTGCGTCACCGGTCACCTGACGGCCACGACCGCGGTGCTCTCCCACGACGGCGAGCGGGTTCTGCTGACGCTGCACCCCAAGGCCGGGATGTGGCTGCCCATGGGCGGCCACTGCGAGCGCGGCGATGTCTCCCTTGAGGCGGTGGCGATGCGTGAGGCCACCGAGGAGTCCGGTATTCCGGGCCTGCGGCTGCTGCCCGGCCCGCTGGCACTCGACCGGCATCGGGTCTGGTGCCATCCGCCGCACAGCAGCCATCTGGACGTGGAGTACGGCGCGGTCGCCCCCGCGGACGTCGAGGCCGTGATCAGCGCCGAGTCGCTCGACCTGCGCTGGTTCCCCGTGGACGAGATCCCCGAACTCTCCGACGAGGCGACCCGCCGCCTGGCCCGCCGCGCCCGCGAGGCCCTGCGCTCCGGTTGACCGGGAGCCCGGCCCGGTACCGGCTCGGGCTCTTGCGGCTCGGTGCCACCGCGGCTCCGGATGGCTGGACGCTCGCCCTGTGCGGCTCGGCGACGACCGCACCGGGCGGCGCGGTGGCCACCGGGGGTTCCCGGTCTCGGCGGCTTCCCGGAACGCATAGGTTCCGATGAATCAGTCGATTTCCGGCCGTCTTCCGCGGGCGTTGGACCGTTTTATGCTTGTCTCACCTCTGCCTGGATATCTTCGTTCCCAATCAGGCTGTACAGAGCGGATCGGGGCACTGTGAGCGTAGACATCGTGGCTGACAGGAGCGCCAGAGGCGCGGTCGTGACGCCGCCACGGCGCTGGAGGATCCCCAAATCCCTCGCCTGGGCCGCGGTGACGCCGTTCGCCGCCTGGGCGGTGGCCCGGGTGGCCGGACTCGAACGCGACTCGCTGACCACCCAGCTCATGACCGGTACCCCGTACGTGGCGGCCGCCTCGCTCGTACCGGTGCTGCTGTCCGTGCTGACCCGCAACCGGGCCGCGACGGCCGTCGCGCTGGTCACCACCGCGGCGCTCGGCCTCAGTGTGCTCCCCAGGGCCTTTCGCTCCGGGGATGTGGTGACGGGAACGCCCCTGCGGGTGCTGACGCTCAACACGCTGTTCGGGCATGCCGAGCCCGACGCCGTGATGGATCTGGTCCGGCGGCTGGACCCGGACGTGCTGAGCACCCAGGAGCTGACCCCGGGAATGGTCGAGAAGCTGGAGGCGGCCGGTCTTGGCGGCATCATGCCGTACCAGGTGCTGGAGCCGGAGTGGAGCGCCGGCGGCAGCGGCCTGTACTCCCGGTATCCGCTGACCCCCAGGGAGAACCTGTTCGAGGCGATCGGGCACAACATGCCTGCCGCGCTGATGACCGTCCCCGGCGCCAAGCCCGTCGAGATCATCGACGTGCACCCCTTCCCGCCGCTGGGCAGGCAGGTGTACGACTGGACGGCGGCGCTGGACGCCCTGCCCTCCGCCGCGCCCGACACGATCCGCATCCTCGCGGGCGATTTCAACGCCAGCCTCGACCACGCGGCCATGCGCCGTTTTCTTGGCCGCGGCTATCAGGACGCGGCCGACAGCGCCGGAGAGGGGCTGACTCCCACCTGGCCGGTCAACAGGCGCGTCCCGCCGCTGATCACGATCGACCATGTCGTGGTGGACCGGCGGGTGGGTGTGAACGCGGTCAGCGTGCACAGCGTTCCCGGCACCGATCACCGAGCCGTCTTCGCCGACCTACGCCTGCCCTCGCTCTGACGGCTCGGGCACCCGGGCCGCTCAGGCCGAGAGCAGCGCCCGGGTGTTGTCCCAGCCTTCGAGGCCCGGGTCGAGGAGGTGGAGGTCTCCGGGAGCGCGCAGGCGATGCCAGCCGGGCCCCCTGGCGACCATACGGCTGCCGGGCGCCGAGGCACGGAGCGCCTTGACCGGGTCGAGGTCGTCGAAGCCCACCGAGGCCCAGCCCGGGTAGGGCAGGTGGGCGGCCAGCGCCACCGTGCCACCGCCCGCGGCAGGGCAGACGGCGATCCGTGCCCGGCCGAGTTCGCGGAAGAGCTTGCCGATGAGCAGCGGAGGCAGGTCGGGCGCGTCGGCGCTCAGCAGGACCGCCTGCTCGCCGTGGGGCAGGGCGGCGAAGGCCGCCTCGACCAGGGCGCTCCCCGAGAGGTCGGGGATCTCAACGACAGGGGTGCCCGGCCAGACGATCTCCTCCATGCCCGGTACGCTCGTCACCACGATCGGTGAGACGAAGTCGAGCCCGGCGACGAGTTCGTAGGTGTCCTCGGCGACGGCGGTCAGGAAGTCGGCGGCGTCGATTCCCGGCGGGGCCGCGTCCGCCATGGAGGGCGTGACGAGAACGGCCACCACTCGATCCTCTGTCACCATTCCTCCGCGGAGCCGTGGGCCGCCGTGGAGAATCCCTCCAGGAAGCCCCGCGCCCGCTCGGCCTTGGGATATCGTTCCACGAGCGCCCAGAAGCGCGAACCGTGACTCGGCACCAGCAGGTGGACGAGCTCGTGCATGATCACATAGTCCACCACCCACGAGGGCATGCCCCTCAGGCGCGTGGAGATCCTGATGGTTCCGTGATCCGGAGTGCACGAGCCCCAACGGTGCTTCTGGTTCTCCACCCAGCGCACGCTCGACGGTTTCGCCTCCCCGCCCAGATAGCGGGCCGACAGCTCGACGGCTCGATCGAGGAGGTCGTCGTCCGAGGGACGTCTGCGCTGCTCCTTGGCCGCGAGTCGATCGAGCATACGGCGCACCCACTGTTCCTCGTCGGTGCTACTCAGACCGGCGGGGAGGAGCACGATCGTTTTCTCACCGTCGCGGTACGCAGAAACCGTCCGCCGGCGGCGAGAACTTCGGCGGACCTCGACTGTCTCGGGGGGCACATATGAACGGTAGCCGAGAATGGCGAATTCACACCAGGGGGTAGAACACGTTCCCGCTGGTCAATCCCCGTTCACCGATTGTTCGGCGGGAGCGATCAAGTGTGATCACAACTTATCTAATTAACCTGGATATCAGCCGTCTCACGCGTTGCCGAATCGCGGGACCCGCTGTTCTCGCTGAGCCGCCAGCCCTTCGAGCATGTCGTCGGAGGCCATGGTGACCGGCTGGGCAAGGGACTCCCAACGCAGCGCGGCGTCGAGGTCGGCGTGCCCGCCGCCCGCGAGAGCGACTTTGGTGAGCCGGGTGGCGATCGGCGCGTTGGCGGCGATCCGCGACGCGATGCCCAGTACCTCCGCCATCAGCGACTCACGGGGAAACGCCCTGTTCACCAGCCCCGCGGAGGCCGCCTCCAGCCCTGTCATCGTCCGCCCTGTGAGCAACATCTCCCTGGCCACACCCACCCCGGCGACCCTGGGCAGCAGATAGGTGGCCGCCATGCCGGGGTGCAGGCCGAGCGAGGTGAAGGGAGCGAGCAGCTTGGCCTCCTCGGCGGCGTAGACCAGGTCACAGGCGAGGGCGAGGCACAACCCCGCCCCGACGGCGGCGCCGTTGACCGCGGCGATGGTCGGCACCTCCAGATCGGCGATCGTCAGCCAGGTCCGGTAGAAGCCGAGCATCCGGTCGCGTAGGGCGGGGATGTCCTCGGTCCTCCGCTCCGCGAGCCAGGACAGGTCTCCCCCGGCGCAGAACGCCTTCCCCTCTCCGGTGACGACCACGCACCGCAGGTCGCGATCCGCCGCGAGGCCGGCGACGGCCTGCCGCCACCGGGCGGTCATCGCGTCGGTCATCGCATTGCGCAGGTCAGGGAGGTTCAGGGTGAGCACCGCGACACCGTTCTCCCGCCGATCAATCAAGATCTCGTTCATGCCGGGGAGCGTAGCCCACGGCGTTCTCCGCCCGACCGCCGAGGGGCCTGCCGGGAAACCCTGCCCGGTGGAAGTTGTCCACAGGGCAGGAGTTATCCACAGGCGGCGGGAAAGACGTCCGGGAGCCCGCGGAGGCATGGCACGCTGGCACGCCCGGCCAGCCTGCTCACCGGCTCTCCCGCAGGCTGCCCCCTTCGAGGAAAGGCCCCCTGATGCGACCACGCCTGAAGCCCGCGCTGCGCCGCGTCGCCCGTGACCGACGCACCCTGCAGTTCGGCCTGCATCCCCGGCACGCGGTGGTGCTGAGCGATCTGGAGCCGGAGGTCCGCCGCTGGGTGGAGAGTCTCGACGGCGTAAGGGATCTCGCGGGCGTGCTGGCCGGCGCCACCGACGCGGGTCTCGGCGAGGAGCGCGGCCGGACCCTGCTCGATCTGCTGGTCAGCCGGGGGGTGGTGGACGACGCGGCGGCGGGTCCCGGCCCGCTGCGCGCGCTCGTGATGGCCGAGCGCGACCGGCTCCAGCCCGATCTGGACGCGCTCTCCCTCTCCCCCGGCACGGTCGACGGAGGGCTTGCCGTGCTGGAACGCAGGCAGCAGGCCCGGGTGCGGGTCTACGGCGCGGGCCGGGTGGGCGCGCAGGTCGTCGCCCTGCTCGCCGCCTCAGGGGTCGGCCACATCTGCGTCGTCGATCCCGGTACGACCCGGCGACGGGATGTCGTCCCCGGCGGGCTCGGCTGGACGGAGGTGGGGATGAGCAGGCAGGACGGTGCGGTCGCGGTGGCCAGGAGGCTGGCGCCCGGCCTCACGGCGTCGACCGGCGACGGCGCCGCCCAGCTGGCCGACGGAGCCAGGCCACCCGACCTGGCGGTGCTCGCTCCGGTGGTGCCCCTGGACGGCCTCCTGGTCAGGGAACTCGTCGAGTGGGGGATCCCACATTTGCTGGCAACCGCCTTCGAGGCCTTCGGTTCGGTCGGTCCGCTGGTACTACCTGGACGGAGCACGTGCCTGCACTGCCTAGATTTGACGCGACGCGATCGCGACCCCGGCTGGCCCATTGTCAGTGCGTGCCTGGGCGGCTTCCCCGCAGGGGAGATCGCGTGCGGGACGACGCTGTCCGCGCTGGTGGCGGCATCGGCCGCCGGTCATGCGCTTGCTTGGATAGATGGCCGTGAACCCGTTGTGACAAACAGCACAATGGAAGTATTGCCAGATTGGACGTGGAAAAGGCGATCCTGGAGTGTTCATCCTCAATGTCGTTGCTTCCGAAACGAGTTGGGTTCGCTAACAATGGTCGCGTCGGCTACCTGCCGCTGACGGACAAGCACAGCGAAGGGAGGGAGCGGCGTCTCGCTGTAACGGGGGACACGCCGCTAACCGAGGTGAGTGACCTTCCGCGTCGCGCCGTTGCGCGCTCTGCAAAGCTGGCGGCCCTTCCCATCGGGTTCGCCGGCCGTACCGCTCTCGGCCTCGGGAAACGGATCGGCGGCAAGTCGGCCGAGATCGTCGCCCAGGAAATCCAGGAACGCACCGCCGAGCAGATCTTCAAGGTTCTCGGAGAGCTCAAGGGCGGGGCGATGAAGCTCGGCCAGGCGCTGTCCATCTTCGAGGCGGCACTGCCCACCGAGATCGCCGGTCCCTACCGCGCGACCCTGACCAAGCTCCAGGACGCGGCTCCGCCGCTTCCCACCGCGACCGTGCACAAGGTTCTCGTCGAGCAGTTGGGGGACGACTGGCGGGAGAACTTCCAGTCATTCGACGACAAGCCCACCGCGGCCGCTTCGATCGGGCAGGTGCACAAGGCGGTCTGGCACGACGGCCGGACGGTCGCGGTCAAGATCCAGTATCCGGGAGCGGGAAAGGCCCTGCTCTCCGACTTCACCCAGCTGGCCAGGCTCGGCAAGCTCTTTGGGGTGATACTGCCCGGTCTCGACATCAAGGCGGTCCTGAACGAGCTGCGCGAGCGGGTGATCGAGGAGCTCGACTACCTGCGCGAGGCCGAGGCGCAGCACGCCTTCGCCCAGGAGTTCAAGGACGACCCCGACTTTCTGATCCCGGATGTCATCGCCGCCAACGAGCAGGTGCTCGTCTCCGAATGGGTCGACGGCACCCCGCTGTCACGGATCATCACCGGCGGCACCCAGGAGGAGCGCGATCGGGCCGGGCTCCAGCTCGTCCGGTTCCTGTTCTCCTCACCGGCCCGGCTGGGCATGCTCCACGCCGACCCCCACCCGGGCAACTTCCGGATCCTCGACGACGGCAGGATGTGCGTGCTCGACTTCGGCGCGGTCAACCGGCTGCCCGACGGATACCCGCCGCTCTTCGGGAAGCTGACCCGCATCTTCAACAACGGCGACATGGAGACCGTGGTCCGGGGGCTACGTGACGAGGGGTTCATCCGCCCGCACATCGAGATCGACACCGAAGCCCTGCGGGCGTTCCTCGCCCCCTACGTCGAGCCGACCTCCGTGGAGGAGTTCTCCTTCAGCAGGGAGTGGCTCCAGCAGCAGGCCGCCATGGCCACCGACCTGCGTCCGGGCAACGTGGTGCGCCAGCTCAACCTGCCCGTGTCGTACGTCCTCATCCATCGGGTGCACACGGCGGGGATCGGCGTGCTCTGCCAGCTCGGCGCCACCGCCCGTTTCCGCCAGGAGGTCATCCGCTGGGTCCCCGGATTCGCCGACGAGGATACGGGAGAGCCCACCCTCGCCAGCGCCTGACCGGAGACGACCCGGCGAGACCCATGAGCGGCGACCCGGCGGACCCCGGTAGAACGGCATAAGTGGCGGCCCGGCGAGACCCGTGCAGGGTGCACCGTCGAGACGCGTGAGGGGTGGCCCGCCGGAGCGGGTCACCCCTCATTCATCTGCCGTGTTCCGCTGTGCGTCCGCTATGCGTCGCCGCCGATCCTCATGGATCAGACGAGGCGCAGGAGCGCGGTGCGCAGGCGCGCCGAGGCGCGTTCCGCACCACGCTGGGCGCGTTGGAGACGTTGAAGTCCGGCGGCCCTGCGATGCTCCTCCGCCTCGCGGTGGAGGGTCCGTATTCGGTCACGTACCAATTCTTCTTGCATAGACGGCAGGTCGAGTCCGGTGGTGTTGAAGTAGCTCATCGGAGTGGTCCTTTCGGGAACGTGTGATTCCTGGTTGATCGATTTCTCGGTGGTCTGGGCGATGACCGGATTGTTCAGGCGGCGACCGGGTTCTTACGCGGACGTCCGCGCGGACGCTTCCGGGGGACGATCGCCCCCCGCAGGACGAGCTCGCCGCCCCAGACTCCCCATGGCTCCTCGCGCTCCAGCGCGCGGGCCAGGCAGGCCTGGCGGATCGGGCAGCCTCCGCAGAGCGCCTTGGCGAACTCCACGTCCTCCGGAGACTCGGCGAACCACAGGTCGGGGTCGGTACGACAGGGGATTGTGGCTTCGTCGATCAGGTCCATGACCGTCTGGGCCCCCATCTGTTTCACCTCTCAGCTAGGTGTTGATCTTCGGCTACCTCTTGGGTGGGGGTCAGGAATGACGCGGACAAACAAGAAGGCCGCGGATCCTGGTGCGGATCCGCGGCCTGAAGGCTCTTTCCTCGGTCAGATTATGACCGGAGGATGCCTCCAGGGTTGCGGACCGCGCAGTCCACCGTTTCCGATGTGCTTGGTCGTTGCTGCGTAGCTGGCGCCCACAAGGGTCGGGACGGCCGGGGCCTCTGTCGCGAAGGCGATCAGGGCGGACCGGCGGTCGGCCTCGACCCAGAAGCGGGCAGGGTTGTCCTGCAGAACCGGAGCTGCCGCGCCACGGGCGAGGGAGACCTGGCTGCCGCAGGGCAGAGCGGTGTTACGGCGCACGGAAGCGAGCCCCATCTGGGACGGCATCAGGATGTTCTTCACAGCGGGCTCACCTCCATTCGTGGATCGTCGGACAGGAACGTCCGACTTGCTTGACCATGACCCTAAACCCGGGCCACCAGAGCGGGCAACATATTTTCTACCTGCGACTTTGCGACTATCTCACGCGGATCATCGCCTCCTGCACTACCGACACGGCCAGTTCCCCGGACCGGGTGAACATCTCGCCCTTGGCGAGCCCGCGAGCCGCCCCCGACCACGGCGACTCCTGAGCGTAGAGCACCCACTCGTCCACCCGGATGGGGCGGTGGAACCACATCGCGTGGTCCAGCGAGGCGCCGGAGACATTGGAGGCGCCCCAGGCCAGGCCGTGGGCCAGCAGCACGGTGTCGACCAGGGTGAAGTCGGAGGCGTAGGCGGCGAGCACCACGTGCAGCAGCGGGTCGTCGGGCAGCTCCGCCTCATAACGGAACCACACGTTGGTGTTTGAACCTCGAAGCTCCGGGTCGCGATGGGCCTCCCAGGTGAGAGGGGTCACATAGCGGGCGTCCACCGGCCTGGGCCTGGACGCCCACTCGCGTATCAGTGAGTTCGTCCCCACGATCTGGAGCATCCGGTCCCGGTAGGACGGCAGTTCCTCAGGATCGATCACCTGGGGCATCGTGGCCGCCTGGTGCTCGACGCCGGTCTCCTGCACGTGGAAGGAGGCCGACATGGTGAATATCGCCTTGCCGTGCTGGATGGCCACCACCCGCCGGGTGGTGAAGGAGCGGCCGTCACGGACCCGCTCCACGTTGTAGACGATCGGGATGGCCGGATCCCCCGGGCGGATGAAATAGGCGTGCAACGAGTGGACGTCGCGGCCGTCGGGCACCGTCCGCCCCGCGGCGACCAAGGCCTGCGCGGCCACCTGACCACCGAAGACACGCTGGATACGCTCCTCGGGACTGCGTCCCCTGAAGATGTCGAGCTCGATCTGCTCCAGGTCAAGCAGGTCCAGGAGCTCCTTTAACGCCTCGTTCACGCGCCCTCCGTATGGTTTGCGGCGACACGGCACAGTTCGAGCACCGCTTCACCGTAACGCTCCAGTTTGACGCGTCCGATTCCCGTGATCGTCAACAGGTCCTGTTCGGAGACCGGTGCCCGCTCGGCGATGGCCTGGAGGGTGACGTCGGTGAAGACCGCCCACTGCGGGAGCTTCTCCTTCTTCGCGACTCCCGTACGCCATGCCTTCAGCGCTTCGAGCAGTGCCTCGTCGTAGTCCGCGGGACAGGCGGCGCACCTGCCGAGCTTCTGCTCGGCGGCGGCCATCAGGGTCTTCCCGCAGATCCGGCAACTGATCGGCGCGGCGACCGCGCGGCGATCAGCCGCCGCGGGTGTGCGGCTCCGCTGCGTGGCACGACCGGTCAGCCCGTCCAGGAATCGGGAGGGTTTGCGGGAGCGCCTGCCTCCCGGCGAGCGTGCCAGCGCCCACGACAGTCCCAGGTGGGCGCGGGCACGGGTGACACCGACGTACAGGAGGCGACGTTCCTCCTCGATCTGCTCAGGTGTCTCCGCGTAGATGATCGGCAGCATGCCCTCGGTGACGCCGACGAGGAAGACCGCGTCCCACTCCAGGCCCTTGGCCGCGTGCAGCGAGGCGAGGGTGACCCCCTCGACCGGCGGCGCGTGCTGCTCGCTGGCCCGGCGCTCCAGCTCCGCGACGAAGGCGGGCAGGTCCGCG
Organism: Streptosporangium sp. NPDC005286; assembly: GCF_040607515.1. Lineage (NCBI taxonomy): Bacteria > Bacillati > Actinomycetota > Actinomycetes > Streptosporangiales > Streptosporangiaceae > Streptosporangium > Streptosporangium sp. NPDC005286. The sequence goes on from NZ_JBEXGU010000036.1 coordinate 17,207, forward strand.
CCCGCGGCGGCGAGGTCCTCGGCGAGGTCGGCCAGGGCTTTCAGCGACTCCCACTTCTCGCGGGCCTTGCCTCCGCCGGGTGGCTCGGGGGTGAGCCCGATGCCGGACAGGATGTGGTGCACAGTCGAGGCGAGCGTGTCGCCGGGTTCGGCGGAGCGTGCGGCGCCGCGCAGCAGCACGACCGCCTGGCGGACCTCGGGACGCTCGAAGAACCGGTCGGCGCCGCGCAGCACGTACGGCAGGCCGGCCTTGCTGAATGCCTGCTCGTACGCCTCGGACTGGGCGTTGACCCGGAACAGCACGGCGATCTCACGGGTCGGCACGCCGCCGGTGACGAGTTTCCGCACTGCCCGCGCCACCCCCTCCGCCTCGGCGGTCTCGTCGTCGTATTCGGCGAAAACCGGTTCGGGACCGTCCGGACGCTGGGCGATCAGGGCGAGCTTGTGCGGGGTCCTCGCCCGGTCGAGCACCCGGTTGGCCAGGGAGACGACCTGGGGGGTGGAGCGGTAGTCACGGACCAGCTTGATCACGGTGGCGTTGGGGTACTCGACCGAGAAACCCGTCAGGTAGCGAGGCGTGGCTCCGGTGAAGGAGTAGATCGTCTGGTTGGGGTCGCCGACCACGCACAGGTCGTCGCGCCCGCCGAGCCAGGTGTCCAACAGCAGCTTCTGCAGCGGGTTGACGTCCTGGTACTCGTCGACCACGAAGTAGCGGTACTGCCTGCGGATCTCATTGGCCACCTCGCGGTGCTCGGTCATCACGGCCGCGGTGAGCTCCAGGATGGTCTCGAAGTCGACCAGGTGCCGGTCGCGGCGGAGGGTCTCGTACATCTCGTAGAGCCGGGAGACCTCCTCGGCCGGTACGGGCGAGGTCCGGCCGGCCTTCTTCGCGGCCTCCGCGTAGTCCTCGGGGCCGATCTGGGTGACCTTGGCCCACTCGATCTCGGAGGCGATGTCGCGCAACTCCGAACGGTCCTGGTTCTTGCGCAGGGAGCGGCAGGCGTCGATCAGCAGCGGCAGCTTCGACTCGATCACCCTGGGCGGGTCGCCGCCGATGACCCGCGGCCAGAAGTAGGTGAGCTGACGTAGTGCGGCGGCGTGGAAGGTGCGCGCCTGCACGCCCGGCGCGCCGAGCTGGCGCAGCCGCTGCCTGAGCTCACCGGCCGCGCGTGTGGTGAACGTCACCGCCAGCACACCCTGGGCGTCGACCACCCCGTTGTGGACGGCGTGCGCGATGCGATGGGTGATGGCACGGGTCTTGCCCGTCCCCGCGCCGGCAAGGACGCAGACCGGTCCCCGGACGGCTTCGGCCACCTCACGCTGCTCCGGATCCAGTGCCGCCAGAATGTCGTCGGGCCTCACAGAGCCTCCTTACAAGCAGTCGAACGGACCGGGCCGCAACATCCTCCCAGGCTCTGGCCAAACCTCGCTCATTCTGGCAACATGCCGCCTTCACCCTGTATCGATCATCGAGATGCATAAAGTGGGCCTTTTGCCCCACAATGAGGTGCGACTGGTTCCGGGGAAGGAAGAGGCCCGTGCGAAGTTGGGTAACCGTGGGTGCGCTCGCTCTGGCGGCGACGGTGGTCGGACCCGCGGTGGTGCACACGACCGCGTCCGCACACGCGATCTCAGCGCCGACCCAGGTCGGTGGCGGAAAGGCGGGCAAGGTCACCCCGACGCCGGCTCCGACGCCGACTCCGACTTCGAGCACAGGGGCCGCCCCGCTGGTCCAGGGCACCCTTGTCGAAACCGTGGCCTACGGCCGGCACGTGCGCCAGCGCATGGACGTCTGGTACCAGCCCGACGAGCTGAAGCGGCCGGGCGTCTTCCTGGTCCACGGCGGCTGGTGGTCCTCGGGTGACAAGAAGTACATGACCGAGGTGAGCCGTAGCTACGCCGAACAGGGCTACGTGGTCTTCAACATCAACTACCGTCTCTCGGGCGACGCCTCCTGGCCGGCCCCGCGCACCGACACCTTCGGTGCCATCGCCACCGCGCGGCGGCACGCGGCGCGCTGGTCCTTCGACCCGAACAACTACGTGGTCGTCGGCTTCTCCGCCGGAGGCCATCTGGCCACCGCCGTCGGCACCTACAAGAACGGCCTGCCCGGCCTGCGCGGCGTGGTCGGCATCTCTCCGGTGATCTCCCCGCTCACCGCGTACACCGAAGGCATCGGCACCCTCGACCCGAACAAGCGCAAATTGCGCGATTCAGCCATCAAGCTCGCCGGGGGCTGCGAGCCCACCGGCAAGTGCGCCAGGGTGTGGACCAGCATGGAGGTACCGTGGCACGCGAGCCGCGGCGACGCACCCATGCTGATCGTGCACTCGTCGGACGAGTTCGTGTCGGCGGAGCACAGCAGGCAACTCAAGGAGCACCTGCAGCAGGTCGGCGTGCCGGTGACGGTGCTGACCGAGCAGGGCATCGAGCACAGTGCGCCTCTTTACCGGCTGCCCGGCGTGGCGGAGCAGGTCCAGCAGTGGGTCGCGGAGAAGCTTTTCTCATTGGGAAGATGAAGGGCTCTCACTTTGTTGCCAATGGCGCCGGACATCACATGAGGGGATTTTTCACGACATGGCGCTGACTGTGTACACCACCACCTGGTGCGGCCCCTGCAAGCGGCTGAAGAGCCAGCTCAGCCGCGAGGGCATCTCCTACAACGAGGTCGACATCGAGAGCGATCCGGACGCCGCCACCTTCGTCATGAGCGTCAACAACGGCAACCAGGTCGTGCCCACCGTCGTGGTCGACTCCCCCACCGGCCAGATCGTCAGGACCAACCCCTCGGTGATCGAGGTCAAGCGCATCCTGGCGGGCGCGGGCGTGTAACCGTCCCCCCGCACCACCCGAGCCCCGGTTCCACCGAAAACCGGGGCTCCCACATGCCTGGCCCCGCACACCCGTGCACCACGTACCGGTACGAGGGTCCGGGCCGGAGAACGTCTCGCGAAAGCCCCGAAGAGGGCACCCGTCACCGGCGGCCGAGCCCGCGCGGTCTCGGCCGCCGGATCCGTCAGCGCCCGTGGCGTACGGCGGACACGGCGGCGGGCACGGCGGCGGACACGGCGGCGGGCACGGCGGCGGACACGGCGGCGGGCACGTTCACCAGTCGCCGGTCAGCGGTGCGCCGTACCAGGTCTCGATGAGCCTGCGGGCGATCGACAGCTCCGACGGCAGGCGCACCTCGCCGCTCTCCATCGCGGCCAGCAGCTCGGCGCGGCTGAACCAGTGGGCCTCGGCGATCTCCTCGGAGTCCAGCACGAACTCCGTCGACGTGGCCCGCGCGAAGAAGCCGAGCATCAGGCTGCGTGGGAACGGCCAGGGCTGGCTGCCCATGTAGCGCGCATCGGCGACCCGCACGCCGACCTCCTCGGACACCTCGCGCGCCACGGCCTGTTCCAGTGACTCGCCCGGCTCGACGAAACCGGCCAGCACCGACAGCCGCCCCTCGGGCCACTGCGGTCCTCTGGCCAGCAGACACCTGTCGTCGTCATCGTGGATCAGCATGATCACCGCAGGGTCGACCCGGGGAAAGTGCTGGCTGTCGTCCTTGGGGCAGACACGCACATGCCCGCCGGCCCGCACCTCGGTGCGGCTCCCGCATCGGGGGCAGTACTCGTGGGTGGAGTGCCATGCCTCCAGGGCGACCGCGTACACCAGCAGGCCGGCGTCCAGATCGCCCAGCAACGATCCCACCTGGCGCAACCCGGCGGTGACGGTCTGCCCCTCACCCAGTTCCGAGGGGTCGAGCGGGGAGACGATCCGGTTGAAGGAGCCGGTATGGGTGGCGGTGGCCAGCGACGCCGTCACGGCGAAGTAGGCGATGCCCTCCGCGTCGACGCCGAGCAGGTAACGCTCTCCCTCGGGAGCGTCGGCGGTGGACAGCAGGACCAGCTCCGCCTCTCCGCCGCTGCGCCGGATCAGCGCCTGCCCGTCGTCGACGACCACGACCCTGGTCGCGCCGTCCGCCCAGGCCCGCTCCAGCCACTCGGTGTCGCCGCGGAGCACCGCCGACCTGTCGATGGCGCTGCGCGCGAGCAGCAGCGGCCCCAGAAGTCCTTCTTGTGCAGTGATCTCCACGCCGTTCCGCCTCCCCAAACGAGTGCACATATTACGCCGCCGGAACGCGGAGCCGCACAGGGCCGACGGCGTCCCCCCTGGCCGGAGGCCCTCCGGAAAAGACCCCGTCTTTTGACGACACGGACGTATACGGTCAATAGACCGATCATCCCGGCGCGATGATCTCCATCCCGCTAGGATGCACCGAGTTAGGTTAGCCTTACCTGATATCGGGGGTTCCTGCATTGCGGCTGTACCTCACCGCGCTGAAACCGACGGACTCGGTCACCGACGGCTTCCTCCCGGCGGCACGCGCACTCGGGTGCGAGGTCACGATCCTCACCGACCGGCCGGAACAGTACCGTGACCATGGAGCGGAGGTGCTCCGTTGCGACGTGCGCGACGCGCGGGCGGTGATCGACACCGTCGCGCACCACCGCACCCCGGACGCGATCTTCTCGAACTCCGACCACATCCAGGCGGAGACCGCACTCGCCGCCGCGTACTTCGGACTCCCCGGCAAGGACTGGCGGGCCTGCGTCGACACCAAGAACAAGGCGCTCACCCGGCGGCGGCTGGCCGCGGCCGGGGTCGAGACCGTCCGTACCGCGCGGCTGGCACCGGCCGACCCGCCGGTCGCGGACCTGCCCTTCCCCGCGGTCGTGAAACCGTGCGAGGGCGTGGCCAGCGAGGACGTCGTGCTGGTCCACGACGCGGGCGAGCTCGCGGCGGCCGTCCTGTCCATCAGGGGCAGGCGGCCGGCGGAGACGCTGGTCGTGGAGGAGTATCTCGACGGCCCCCTGCACACGATGGAGACGCTCGGCGACGGCGAGCGGATCAGGGTGCTCGGCGGTTTCCGCACCACTCTCGGGCCGCTGCCGCACTTCGTGGAGGAACGGCTCGACTGGGAGCCGCCTCCCGGCCGCGACCACGTGCTGCGGGCGCTGGAGGCACTCCGGGTGGGGTTCGGGGCCTGCCACACCGAGTACGTGATGACCCTGGCCGGACCACGGATCGTCGAGGTCAACTACCGGGTGATCGGCGACCACTGCGACTTCCTGCTGGCGAGCCTGCTCCAGGTGCCCCTGTTCGAGCTCGTCCTCGGGACGCATCTCGGGATGGGGCCGGCGGACCTCGCCCCGGTGCGGGGGCACGGGACCGCGCTGAGCCTGGTCGCCGATCGCTCGGGGACCGTGGTGGAGGCTCCCGGGACCGTCGTCCCCGCCTCCGGCGACCCGGTCCGGATCTGGCACCGGCCGCTGCGCGCCGTGGGCGACCGGATCGACCGGAGCAACACCAACCGCGACTACCTGGGCATCGTCCGCGCGACCGGGCCCGACCGGGCGGGCGTGGACGCCGCCGTCGCGGCCTTCAGGGCGGAGAACCCGTGGGTGATCGCATGAGCCGGGGACCCGCGAACCGACGTGTGACCGGTCAGGGAACCGTGGACGGCCCCGGCATCGGCGGAGGTTCGGTGCGCGGGCGGGAGCCGTACCTCGCCGTCCGGGTGCTGAACGCGCTGCTGCGCGAGGACTACGGCGGCCTGGCCAGGCGGGTGACCCACGGCAAGGACGGCGTCGCGCTGGTCCTGCCGGGGGGCAGGCGGGTGCGGCTGGTCCCCGGCTCGCTGTTCCAGGACTTCGTCGCGGCCCCGCAGGAGGCGCTCCGCCTGCGGGAGGTCCTGCACACGCTGCGGGAGGTCTCCGACCCCGCCGACGCGGCCGGGGTCGAGTCGTTCGCCAGGGAGTGCCACGAGGCACTGCGCGCCCTCGACCTGCACGACCTCCACCACGAAGAGGTACTCGCCAGACTGGCCGCCGCCACGTCCGGCACCACGGGCACGACGGGAACCGGTGGCGGACGCGACAGCGTGTGGTACGAGACGCTGGCCGCGTTCGTCGATCACCCCGTCTACCCGACGGCCCGGTGCCGGATCGGCCTGTCCGACGAGGAACTGACCGCGTACGCGCCGGAGTTCGCGCCCGCCTTCGAGCTGCGCTGGGCCGCGGTTCCCCGGGAGCGGCTCACCGGGGCCGAGATGCCGGGGGCACCCGGGTTCCGTGCCGTCGGGCTGGCGGGGAGTCTCGCCGGGACGCACGCGCTGTTCCCCGTGCACCCGCTGACGGTCCCCCGCGTCGAGGAGATTCCGTGGGCGACCGTGGCCCCTCAGCCGTATCTGCAGGTCAGGCCCACGCTGTCGATGCGCACCGTCGAGATCGCCCCGGGCGCGCACCTGAAGCTGCCGCTGGCCACCAGCACCCTCGGGCTGCGCAACCGGAGGTCGATCAAGCCCGGCACGCTGGCCGACGGGGCGCGGGCCGAGCTGCTGCTGCGGGCAATGCCGGATCCCGAGGTGCTGCTGGCCGACGAGCAGACGTACGGGCACGCCGGGCACGAGTATCTGGGCTGGCTGCTGCGCCGCCAGCCCGTGGGGGAGGTCGTCTCCGTCGCGGCGCTGGCGGCGCCGCTGCCCGGGGGCGGCCTGGTCGTGGAGGGTCTCGCCGGACGGTGGTTCGGCGGGGATGTCGCCGGTCTGCTCGCCCGGTACCTGCGGGTGCTGTTCCGCTTCCACGTGCGGCTCTTCGTCAGGTACGGCACCGCGCTCGAGGCCCACCAGCAGAACCTCTCGCTGGTGTTCGACACCGACACCACGGGCGAAAGTGTCGTGCGGCTGCTCGTCAAGGACAACGACGGGTTGCTGACCTCACCCGACCTGCTGAGAGGTGCCGGCCTCCCGGTCCCGGACTTCACGGACGCGCGGATGCTGACCGACGACCCGCACGCGCTCGCCGACATGTTCGTGACCATCACCCTGCACCTGGCGGCCGCCGCCGTGGCGTTCGGCGCGCTGCCGTCGCCGCGGGCCTCCGAGCTGGTCCGCGACGCGCTCGCCGGAGCGCTCGACGAGTACGGGGAGAACCCGATGGCCAGGCTGCTGCGGGCCAGGACCCTGGACGCCGCCAGGCTCGTCGGCAAGTCGATGGTCACCGCCGGGACCCTGGTGGACAAGGCGCGCACCGGCGCGCGGGATGTGAACAAGTTCTACGGCACGAGCGGGCCGAACTACCTCCGCCAGCAGCCCCAGGCCACACCGGCCGCGATCACCAGAAGGACGCCATGACCAGCCTCGCCCTCGACTCCCCCGCAGCCGTCGCCGAGGAGGCTTCACTGGCGGCGCTGCTGCGCTGTTGCGTGCGGGAGATCTCGGGACCTCGCGGGCAGGTCAGGCACGACGAGCCGTACGTGTTGCTGCGTGTCGCGGACACCCTGCTGCGGGCCCGCGCGCACGGCGGGCTCGCGCTGCGCTTCGAGGGGCGGGCCGAGTGGCTGGAGAACGACTCCTGGCAGCCGCTCTCGGCGGACCTGCTCGTCCGGCTGGTGGAGACCGAGCTCGGCGAGGGCAACGACGAGTTCGCCGTCCAGGTGGCCGCGAGCAGGGACGCCATGGCGGCGCTGCTCGCGGCCCGGCGGGACGTGCCGCCCCCCGCCGACCCGTGGCTGGCCTCGGAGCAGGCGCTGGTCTTCGGTCACCCGTTCCACCCCAGCCCGAAGGCGCGCGGCGGCGCGGACTGGCTGCGCTACGCGCCCGAGGCGCACGCGAGTTTTCCGCTGCGGCTGCTCGGGGTCAGGGACGACGTGCTGGCGGAGGCGGGCGAGGCCGGCTCGCTCGACGCGCTCGGAGCGGCGCCGCCCGGTTACTCGCTGCTGCCCGCGCACCCGTGGCAGCTGGAGCTGCTCTCGGCCGACCTGGCCGCGCCGCTGGCCGACGGCCGGCTTCTCGACCTGGGGAACAGTACCCGGATGGCGGTTCCCACCTCGTCGGTCCGTACCGTCTACGAGCCGCTGATCGACCGGTGCCTGAAGTTCAGCCTGGACGTGCGGATCACCAACTGCCTGCGGAAGAACTCCTGGTACGAGCTGGCGGGCGCGGTCGAGCTGAGCCGCCGTCTCGGACCGATGTTCGGAGAGCTGTCCGCGACCTTCCCCGGCACCCGCTGGCTGCCCGAACCCGGCTACCGCTCCGCCGAGCTGGGCACCCGGCTGTTTGAGGGGCTCGGCGTCATCGTCCGGGTCAGCCCGTGGTCGGTCTGCAGACCCGGGGTGACCCCCCTGCTGAGCGGCACACTGGCCGCCGGGCGGCAGGTGACGGCCGCCGATCCGGTGCGCTGGTGGCGGGCGTACGTGGAGCGGGTGGCGCTGCCGGTGCTCGACGCCTACCTCGGCCACGGTGTGGTGCTCGAACCTCACCTGCAGAACGTGCTGATCGGGGTGGACACGGAGGGGCTGCCGGTGGAGGCGGTCTTCCGCGACATGGAGGGCACGAAGCTCGTCGCCGGGCGGCACGACCTGTCCGGCCTGCCGGCCCGGGTCGCCGAGGCCCTCACCTACGACGCGGAGGCCGGCTGGAGCCGGGTGGTCTACTGCCTGATGGTCAACCATCTCGCCGAGATCGCCGCCTCCCTTTCCGGGGCCGGGCCCGCGCGGGAGCTGTGGGCGGTGGCCGGGAAGGTCCTGGCGGGGTACGCGGAGTCGCGGGGGTGGCCCCGGCCGCTGTCGGACCTGCTGGCGGGGGCGCCGCTGCCCGCCAAGGCCAACCTGTCGGTCAGGTGGGCGCGGTCGGCGGACCGCGCCGCGGGGTACGTGCCGGTCGCCAACCCGCTGGCCGCGATCTGAGGAGCGCGCCTCCCGGCGGGATCCGGCTCTCGGACCGGCGGAGGGGGCGGCGGTGGTGGTCCACCGCCGTCCCCGTCCGCTACCTCAGGGCGTGCCTTATCGGGGGTAGACCTCCAGCTCGTAGAGGGAGTAGCCGTACGTCGTCCCGCGCGTGACGCCCTGCATGCGGACGTGGCGGGCGGTGGTCGGGGTGAACGTCACGTTGTCCACACCGCCGTTTCCGGCGGTGGTGGAGTAGACGGTGGTCCAGGTGGAGCCGTCGGTCGAGGTCTGGATCGAGTACGCGGCCCCGTAGGCCGCCTCCCAGCGCAGGATGACCCTGCCCACGGTCGTGGCGGAACCGAGGTCGACCTGGAGGTACTGGTTGTCGCTGGACGAGCTCGACCAGCGGGTCGTCGGGTTGCCGTCGACGGCCCTGCTCGCCGGGTAGAGGAGCTGGTTGCTCGACGACTTGGCCGTCCTCCCCTCCGCCAGGTTGGTGATCGCGTCGCCCCGGCGGGCCGGGAAGGACAGGACCTGCTGGTAGGTCGGCCGGTTCTGCCAGGAGATCAGCGAGTGCGTGATCCCGCCGAGCGGCGACTGCTCGACGGCGTCGGCGCACCACTGGTTGCCCGCCGCGCATACGTCGTCTCCGGGGTAGGTCGTCGCCGCGGGCTCGGCGAGCGCCTCCGACAGGCTGTTCAGCAGGACGGTGCGGCAGCCGGCCACCGTGCCGTCCCCGCAGTACCTGGCGGGCAGCGGCCCGGTGACCTGGTCACCGAGCACGCTCCTGAGGTCCTTGCTCACATAGCCCCACCAGCCGTACTGGAACGCCGAGCCCTTGTGCGCCTGAGCCTCGTTCGCGGAGGTGGGCAGGGTGGACTGGTCGCCCTGCTGATGGCCCGAGGGAGACTCGTTGATCTGGAGGGCGTTGACCAGCGACTGGTACAGGCCGTCCCCCAGTCCCGGCTTGAACTGCGCGCGGACCAGCCTGGGCCACCACGAGTCGAACGCGCGGATCGCGTCGGCATGGGCGTAGGCCTTGCTGCCCGGCGAGGTCTCCAGCCGCCTGGAACCCGACGACGTCCAGGCGGAGAGCCTGGAGACCGCGGAGGCGAGGGCCGGGTCGGTCACCGCGGTGCTGTTGATCACCCGGAGCAGGTCGGGCAGCACCTTCTTGCCCCGCAGGTCGGTCACGCCGGCCTCCGCCATGATCTTCACGGTGCCGGCCTGGTCGAGCTTGCCGCTTCCGGTCAGGGCCGCCTTGATCGGGGCGTCCAGCAGGTCGGCCCGGTGGACCGGCCCGAAGCTGAAGTTGCCGTCCGCGGCGCCGTAGTCCTTGGCCTGCTTGTTGTTCCAGCTGACGAAGTAGTCCTGGTTGACCGCCTGCGGATGGGTGGCGGGAGCGGTGTAGGTCGCGCTGTTGGTGGCCGGGTCGTAGCCCGCCCACTCATGGGCCGCGTCGGCGGTCATCGGCAGGTTCGGGTCGGAGACCGAGGACCTGACCGGGGTGCTGCCCGACATGAAGTACGCCGAGTCGGTGGAGTTGACGTAGAACCAGTTGAACGCGAAGCCGATGGTGGCGGCCGAGTTCTTGAAAGCCGTCGCGTCGCCCATGGCGGCCGGGTCGTTGAACATCTGGAAGCCGATCGCCGAGTCGACCTCGTGGTGGTAGGTCGACCGCAGCGCGGTGAAGGCGGTGGGCTGCCCGCCGACCGTGCCGCGCCAGCTCACCAGCCCGTACTTGGTGCGCTGGATCACCAGGTCGTACGAGCCGGCGGGGGTGGAGTCGGCGACCGTGGGCTTCCAGGAGTTGGTCTTGCGCAGCGTCTCCATCGCGGTGCAGACGCCCCGGTAGAGGTAGTGGTTCGACGCGACGGTGGCCGCGCCGCCGCCGGGCTCGCAGAGCTGCAGGGCGTAGGTGTCGGTGATGTCCTGGCCGCTGGAGGTCGCGCTCCAGGCGTAGTCGGTGCCCCTGCCGAGCAGCACGTAGAGGTTGAGTCCGGCGAAGGCCGCGCCGCGCGCCCGGATGCCGGGGCCGGAGAGTTCCTGGAGCATGAGCAGCTGGGGGGCGAAGTAGCCGGTCTGCGGGCCGAACACCGCGACCGGGTGCCCGGTCTTCGACTTGGCCGCCGAGACCACCACGGCGTTGGACATGCCCGGCTTGGAGTTGTCGACGAGCAGCCCGTCCAGCATGCCCTTGGCGGTCAGGGCCGAGGCCGGGGTGGTGGCCGATCCGGTCCTGTTCTCGACGATGTTCACCGGCGCCGTCGACGGGTCGGGGAGGACGACTCCGGTGGCTCCGGCGGGCGCGTTCCCTGCGGGGAAGCTCTGGCCGTCGTGCAGGGTGAGCGTCGTCTCCGGGTCGTTCTGCGCGCGGAACGCCGACCAGACCTGGTCGCCGATCGTCGTGCCGTACTTGGCGCGGGCCGCGACCCGGACCAGCGCGGACTGCATCTCCGCACCGCCGCCGCCGCCGAACAGACCGCCGATGACACCGGAGATCGCCACCAGGTCGGTCATGGTGAACTTCACCGGGCCGCCCGCGTTGGTGATCGCGTCCATGTGCCCGGTCAGCACGTACTCACCGGGGCAGTCCCGGTTGGCCATGCAGGTGTCGATGTAGGCGTTGATGCCGGCTATGTAGTGCTCGACGTCGGTGTAGAGCTGCGCGCCCCGGGGGCTGGCGTTCCTGAGCCTGGTGATCTGCGCCTGCAGGTCCGCCTCGGTGTACGGGGCGTTGCGCCAGGCGCTCTGCTCCAGTTCCCGGTTGCCCGGCGCGCCTCCGGCGAACGAGGTCAGCTCGCCCCGGCCGACGTGCCGCATCAGGTCCATCACCCAGAGGCGGTTCTGCGCGCCCGCGTACCCGGCGCCGAACATCGTGCCCTCGCGGGTGGTCCCGGTGATGTGCGGGGTGCCGGTCGCCTTGTCACGGACGATCGTCACGTCCGAGCGGGGGCTGATGGTGCTCTCCACCTGCCCCTCGGGGACGCCGAACGAGGCGTCGTTGAAGAAGTTGGCGATCTGGTCGTTGGTCAGGCCGGTGTGGCCGGAGAGGAGGTTGGCGTACTTGCCGAGCTGGTCGTCGCTGTGCTTGGGCTTCGTCCCCAGTGACTGGTGGGCCAGGATCCCGGCCAGGGTCGCGTTGCCGTTCTGGCCCGGGGGCAGGATGTCGACGCACTCGCCGAGGCAGTAGTCGTCGGGAGGGTAGGCCGCCGCGGCCGTGACCGCGGACGTCGGTACGGATGCGGATGCCGGTACGAGGGGGGATGTCAGCGCGAGGGCCATCAGCAGCGCGGAGGCCGCCGTGATCGTCCGCCTGAGACGTGCATGCATAGGAGAATCCCTAAAACATGAGGCATACTCGGATGTTGCTAGGAACATACGTTCCGGACCAACGGCGAATCAATGGCCGGTGTGATAATCGTCTGCGCCGGTTCATGACTCGCCGTCAGTGCGGCCGGTCGAAACCGGGGTGCCGTGCCCGCCGGATCACGAGTGCCAGCGGCGTTCGGCGGGAGGCAGCAGGAGCACCTCCAGGACGCGGGCGCAGGCGCGGGCCTGCTTGACGAACCAGGGGATTCGCGCGTCGCTGATGAGCCGGGGCGTCGCCCGTACGGCGAGGGCGTAGCGGGCACGGTCGGCGCGGTCCAGAACGGGGACCGCGACGGTGCGGACGCCCTCCGAGGACTCTCCGTCGTTGAGAGCGTGGCCACTCTGGCGCACCTGGTCCAGCTCGGCGCGGAGGGCGGCGTGGTCGATGATCGTCCGCTGGGTCTGGGCCTGGAGCGGGCCGAGCGCGGCGAGGTCGCCGTTCCCCGGCGGCGCCCAGGCGAGCAGGACCTTGCCGAGCGCCGTCGAGTGGAGCGGGCGGTGCAGGCCGACTCCCCGGTCGGGGTTGAGGGAACCCCCGACCAGGATGACCGCGTGCGGGCCGTTGCGGACCGCCAGATCCACGGTGGCCGAGGTGACACGGGCGAGTTGCCCCAGCTCCGGGGCGACCTTGTGCAGGCCGCGCCGATGGAAGGAGAGCTGGCCAAGTTCGGTGATCGAAGGACCCAGCCGGTAGCAGGCGGTCTCGGTGTCCTGTTCCAGGAATCCGGTGTCGAGCAGGCTGCGGGCCAGCCGGTGCGCGGTGGAGGTGGACAGGTCCGTCCGCCGGGCGAGCTCCGAGACGGTCAGCGCGGGCTCGCCCTCGCGGAAGCAGTTGAGTATCCCGACCGCCCGCAGGACCGACTGGACACCGTCCACGCGGCTCGATGCCGTCATGCGGGAATCTCCTTCTCTCGGGTGGGGAGGGATATGAGCAGGTAGCGGCGGTCAGCGGCGCAAAGGTTTCCCGCATCGCGGGACATACTTTGCATTTCCTACCAATTTACTAGCAAACTCTTTCGCATGACCACAGCTGCGCCAGACACGATCTGGTTCACCCGGTGTCCGGTGCCCACCGCGACCGGTGTCGCCGCCGACCGGGGCTGGCTCACCGAGGAGTTCGCACCCGACGGGATCGGCGTCCGGTCCCTGCAGGACGCGACGGCCGACGTCTCCGCCGACCACCACTTCACCCACGAGCTGACCGGCCTGTTCCGCGAGGGCGGGAACGTCCCCGCGCTCTGGGCCCGCTCGCGCGGCGAGGCCACCCGGCTCATCGGCCTGACCTGGATCGAGGAGCGCCAGGTCATCCTGGTCCGCGGCGGCAGTGGTCTGGAGAGCCCGGAGCAGCTCAAGGGTCTACGTCTGGCCGTCCCCCGGCACCGCCTCGCCATCGACTTCTGGCGGGCCATGGCGCTACAGGGCTTCCGGGGGGCACTCTCCCTGGCCGGACTCGACCTGGGCGACGCGGACCCGGTGGACGTCGAGGCCACCCCGGGCGGCGGGCAGTGGGAGGCCGAGCTGGCCGCCCTGGCCCGCGGCGAGGTCGACGCGGTCTATGTCAAGGGCGCGCTCGCCGTCGAGGCGGCCCTGCGCCACAACGCCGAGGTGGCGGTCGACCTCGACGCCGTTCCCGACCGGCGGGCGCGGATCAACAACGGGACGCCGCGCCCCATCACCGTCCACCAGCGGCTGCTCGACGAGCGCCCCGACCTGGTCACCCGGTTCCTCGCGGTGCTCCTGCGGGCGGCCGACTGGGCCGCGGACCACCCGGCCGACGTCACCAGGATCCTGGGCGCCGAGACCGGCGCGGGCTCGGCGGGAGTGGCCGGCGCCTACCACTCCGGCGCCTCCCTCCACCTCGACCTGTCCGCGGAGCGCCTGGAGTTGCTCGCCGAGCAGGAGCGGTTCCTGCGCGGCCACGGCTTCCTGGAGTCGGCGGTGGACGTCGCCACCTGGGCCGACCACACCCCGCTCGCCAATGCCCGATCCCACGGAGAATCCCATGCGTAGACTCGCCCTGGCCGCCGCGCTCCCCCTCGCCCTGCTGGTCGCGTGCGGCTCCACTCCCTCGGCGAACACCTCGGCCGCCGCCGCGCCGGATGCCAAGGCCGAGCCGGTGGTGGTGCGGATCTCCGATCCGGGCAACAGCGGCTTCCTGGCGGTGGCGAAGAAGGACGGCAGCCTCGACGCCGCCCTGGCCAAGGTGAACGCGAAGGTCCAGTGGGCCGGAGACTTCTCCGTCTTCGCTCCGGCGGCGCAGGCCATCAACGCCGGGTCGCTCGACATCGCCGTCGGCTCGATCACCTCGGGCGTCACGGCGCTGGCCGTCAAGCCCAGCTTCAAGATCTTCGCCACCGTCCCGCCTGACCTCGCGGGCGAGGGGATCGTGGTCAAGAAGGACTCCCCGATCAAGTCCGTGGCCGACCTCGCCGGGCACACCGTGGCGGTCGGCCACGGCGGCACCAGCGAGTACCTGCTCCTCAAGGCGCTGCAGACGTTCAACGTGCCGGTCGAGAAGGTCAAGCGGGTCTACCTGGCCCCGCCGCAGACGGCGCCGGTCTTCGGCTCCGGCAAGGTGGACGCCTGGTCGACCTTCTCCACCTTCCTCATCCCGGCCGTGACCAGCCTGGACGCCCGCATCCTGGCCAGCGGGGCGGAGATCAAGTCGGACAACTACGTCATCTACGTCGCCGCCAACACCCTGATCGACAAGCACCCCGAGGTGCTGAAGGCGCTGTACGCGTTCATCGAGGAGGGCACCGCCAAGGAGAACGCCGACCCGGCGGCCTACCTCAACGTCTTCACCTCCGCCGGGCCGCAGGCCGTGACCGGCACCCAGCAGGACCTGGTGGTCCAGATCCAGAAGCAGGGCAAGCCCGCCCAGCCGGTGACCGCCGCCGAGATCGCCAAGTACCAGGAGGTCGCCAAGTTCTTCCTCGACCAGAAGGTCCTCACCGCCCCGCTGGACGTCTCCCAGTACGTCGTCGACGTCACCTCACTGCCGGACGCGGCCTCATGACGGTCCTGACCGGACAGGAAACGGCGGGGCTCGTCCCGCCAGACCCGCCCAGGAACACCGGCCGCCATCCGGCGGCGAGCCTGGCCCTGCGCGTCCTCGGCCCGGTCCTGCTCGTCGGGCTCTGGTACGCGGGAACCGCATCAGGAGTGATCACCCCTGACGTGCTGGCCGGTCCGCAGGACGTGGTCAAAACCTTCGGCGAGCTGTGGGCCGACGGGCAGATGCAGGAGGCACTGGGTGTCTCGCTCACCCGCGCGGGCCTCGGCCTGCTGCTCGGCGCCTCCGCCGGGCTGGTCATCGGGGTGCTGTCCGGGCTGAGCAGGCTCGGCGAGGAGCTTCTCGACTCCTCCATGCAGGCGCTGCGTGCCATCCCGTTCCTGGCGCTGACCTCGCTGTTCATGGTCTGGTTCGGGATCGAGGAGACCTCCAAGATCCTGCTGATCAGCGTGGCCTGCACCTTCCCGATGTACATCAACGTCTCCAGCGGGGTGCGCAACGTCGACCGCAAGGTCGTGGAGGCCGCCCGCTCGTTCGGGCTCGGCCGCCTCGCTCTCGCCAGGGAGGTGGTGCTGCCGGGCGCGCTGCCCTCGATCTTCGCCGGGCTGCGGCTGTCGACCACGCTCAGCGTGGTCGCGCTGATCGCCGCCGAGGAGATCAACGTCACCGCCGGTCTGGGGTACCTGATGGCCAGGGCCACCGACTACCTGCGCACCGACATCCTCGCCCTCTGCGTCATCCTCTACGCGCTGATCGGGCTGACCGCCGACGTCATCCTCCGGCTGGCCGAGCGGTTCACCATGCCGTGGCGGAAGGCGGTGGCGGCCCGATGAGCCTGGCCGTACAGACCACGGGCCTGCGCAGGGTCTTCGGTGACCGCGCCGTACTGGACGGCATCGACCTGCGGGTACGGCGCGGTGAGTTCCTCGCGCTGCTCGGTGCCAGCGGCACCGGCAAGACGACGCTGCTGCGGATCCTAGCCGGGCTGGACGCCGCCACGAGCGGGACCGTGCTGGTCCCGCCGGTGCGGACCGTCGTCTTCCAGGAGCCTCGGCTGATCCCCTCCAAGCGCGCACTGGCCAACGTGATCCTCGGGCAGGGCCGCGGCGCCCGCGCCAAGGGCCTGGCGGCACTCGCCGAGGTGGGCCTGAGCGGCCACGCCGACGCCTGGCCCGCGACGCTGTCCGGCGGCGAGGCGCAGCGGGTCGCGCTGGCCCGTGCCCTGGTCCGCGAGCCCGAACTGCTGCTGCTCGACGAGCCGTTCGCCGCGCTCGACGCGCTGACCAGGCTGCACATGCAGGACCTGATCGCCGAACTGTGCGCCAGGCACCGCCCCGCCGTGGTGCTGGTCACCCACGACGTCGAGGAGGCCATCCTGCTCGCCGACCGGATCGTCGTGCTCCGCGAGGGCGCGTTCGTCACCGACCTGACCGTCGAGCTGGACCGCCCCCGCGACCGGGTGGACGGCGACTTCGTGGCGCTCCGCCGCCGCCTGCTCGCCGACCTCGGGGTCTCCGCCAAGGAGCCCGGACACGTGGGAGTGGCGCGGTGAGCACGGAGAAAACCGCGCTGAACTGGATCGGTGCGAACGAGCCCGTGCTGACCGGCCTGTCGGACACCATCTGGTCGTACGCCGAACCGTCGCTCCGCGAGTGGCGCTCGGCATCGGCCACCGCGGACCTGCTCCGCTCGTACGGCTTCGCGATCGAGTGGGGCACCGCCGGATTCCCCGCGGCCTTCGTCGCCACCCGCGGCGGGCGCGGCCCCGTGCTCGGGTTCAACGTGGAGTACGACGCGCTGCCCGGTCTGTCCCAGCGCGCGGGCGTGCCGTACCACGACCCGATCAGCTACGCGGGCGACCCGCTCTACGGCCCCGCGTACGGCCCGGGGCACGGCTGCGGGCACAACGCGCTGGCGGCGGCGTCGGCGGGCGCGGCCATCGCCGCCGCCGTCGCGCTCGGCGACCGCGCGACCGTAAAGGTCTTCGCCTCCACCGGCGAGGAACAGCTGGTCGGCAAGGCGTACGCGGTGCGCGACGGCGCCTACGACGGGCTCGACGCCTTCCTGGACTGGCATCCGGCACCCGTCACGGCGACCGGATGGGACGTCACCAGCGCGCTGATCTCCGGGACCTTCACCTTCCTCGGCTCGGCCGGGCACGGGTCCGACCCGCTGGGCACCAGGAGCGGCCTGGACGGAGCCCTGCTGCTGACCACCATGATCGAACACCTGCGCGCCGCGAACGTCTCACCGTCCGGCCGGGTGAGCTACACCCTCAGCGGGGGCGGCGCCCCGAACGTGACACCCGACGTGCAGACGGTCTGGGTCTACGTCCGCGAGGCGACCCACGAACGCGCCAGGACCCTGTACGACAAGGTCGTCGAGTGCGCCGGGGCAGCCGCCACGGCCGGCCGGACCCGGCTGGAGCACCGCCTGGTGACCGCGATCCGGCAGGGGCTCGGCAACCGGGCCGGGGCCGAGCTGCTGCATCACACCATGTCCGAGCTGGGTCCCGCCCGGTTCACCGACTCAGACCACGAGTTCGCCCTCCACCTCCAGGCCGCGATCGACAGGCCGCGGATCGGGCTCGCGACCGGGATCGCACCGCTCACCCCGCCGCCGGAGACCGACCTCGGCGGCCCGTCCAGCGACACCTCCGAGGTCGGCTGGCAGGCCCCGCACCTCAGCCTGGTCGCGCCCGTGGTGCCGCTCGGCGTACCGCTCCACTCCTGGGCGGCCACCGCGTCGACCGGCACGAACATCGCCCACCAGGGGTTGCTGGCCGCCGCCCGCTACCTGGCGGCCACCGCGGTCGCCCTGGTCGAGCAGCCGGAGACGCTGGCGGCGATCCGGGACGAGTTCGACGCGCGGGAGCCCTGGCACAGCCTGCTGCCCGCCGACGCGACTCCCCCGCGCTACCCGCCGCCGCCCGAGTTCCTGAAGGAGACCGGGCAGGAGTTCACCCTCCCCGCGCTGCCTTTTCCCGTCTCCGCCGAGCCTCTAGGAAAGATCTGACATGGCTGTCCCATCGATTCCGGCCAGTCCGCGAGAACGCTCCCACGCGGCACGGCGCCCCGGCACAGTGGCATGGGCACACGACGTTTCCCCTGGCACGGTGCCACGGACGCACGACGTTCCACTCGGCGCGGTGCCATGGGCGCACCGCGTGCCACTCAGCACAGTGACGCGAACGCACGACGTTCCGCCCGGCGCGGTGGCGTGATGGCCAGGTTCAACGTCACGCTGCCCACCCGGAGCGCCGCCCGGCCGGCGCTGCCCGGCTTCGTCACCGACGTACGACCCGCCCGCTCGGATCCGGCGGGACCGGCGGGCCGGGCCGCCGAGCTGGCGGGGCTGTCCGGCGCGCTGGTGCCCTTCGATCCCGAGGGGCAGGAGTCGCTGGTGCCGGCCGCCGGGGTGCTGCGCGACTCACGCCACCTGCGGGTGATCGCGGAGTTCCCCCCGGGCATCGCCACCCCGGTCTACCTGGCCAAGCTCTCGGCCTCGCTGCAGCGCTTCTCCGCCGACCGGCTCGGCTGGCAGCTCGCGGTGGACCTCGATCCCGCGGTGGCCAGGGCCCAGGGGGACTTCCTCACCGGAGCCGACCGGTACGCGCGGGCCGAGGAGTTCCTCACCGTCGCCAAGGGCGTCTGGCAGGGGGACTTCGAGTACCGAGGCCGCTTCTACCAGGTGGCCGGGGGCGGCTTCGCGGCCCCGCTCTCCGGACGGGCCTTTCCGACCGTCTACCTCGGCGGCACCTCGCCGGAGGCGCTTGAGCTCTCCGCCCGCCACGCCGACGTGCACGTCTTCTCACCGCAGGACGACCTGGAGACCCTGACCGAGCGGTTGCCCGGACCGGCGTACGGTCTGCGGCTGCCGGTGCTGGCCCGCGAGGACGACGACGAGGCGCTGGCGGCGGCCCGCCGTACCGGCTTCACCGGGCTGACCGGCTGCTACGCCGCCGTGGCCGCCGCGATCGGGGAGTACGCCGACCGGGGCGTCTCGGAGTTCTTCCTTGAGACCGGGCCGCGCCCTGAGGAGACCTACCGGCTGGGCGAGCACCTGCTGCCGCTGCTGAAGGAGAGCACCCATGTCGGTTGACATCTACTGGCGCATCCACATGGAGGGTGACCAGCCCTCGCTGCGCCGCAGGGGCGGCAGCCGCGGCGGCTTCGCCGACCTGCCAGGCGCCCTCGCGCCGGGAGTCAGGGACGGCGCCCCCGACGGCTACAGCCACGTCGACTACATGGCCGAGGTGGCCAGGGCGGCCGAGGACTCCGGCTTCGTCGGCGGGCTGCTGCCGTCCTTCCCGCACACCGACGACCCGTGGGCCGCGGCGGCCACCCTGGCCCGGGAGACCGGCTCCTACCGGTTCATGATCGCCTTCCAGCCGGGGTTCCTGCACCCGGTGCAGGCGGCCCGGATGACCGCCACCCTGCAGCGGGCCACCGGCGGGCGGGTGGTCTACAACGTCATCTCCGGCGGCGGCGGACCCGCGCAGCTCTGGTGGGGCGACCGGATCGACCACGACGACCGCTACGCGCGCACCTCGGAGTTCCTCGACGTGCTCAAGGGCGTGTGGCACGGCTCCCACACCCACCACGGCCGCTTCTACCAGGTGGAGAACGCGGGCCTGCCCGAGGAACTGGCCGGGCAGCCGTTCCCGGAGATCTTCTTCTCCGGTTCCTCCCCCGCCGCGATCGCCGCCGCCGGGCGGCACGCCGACCACTACCTGTCCTGGCTGGAGCCGTACCCCGCGCTGGCGGAGAAGTTCGACCTGGTCCGCGCACACAGCGACACCCCGCCGAAGTTCGCGGTCCGGGTGGACGTGCTCGCCCGCGAGACCGAGGAAGAGGCGTGGGACGAGCTCCGCCGGGGCTGGGCGGCCAGGGTGCCCCGCGACTCCGGCGGGGAGTCCGGCTCCGGCGACTCGGTCGGCGTGCGGCGCAGCCGGTCCTTCCTCGCCTCGGCCGGCGGGGACCTCCGCGACCTGGAGGTCTCGCCAGGCGTCTGGGGCGGGTTCGGCGAGTTGCGCGACGGCCCCGCCTTCGGCCTGGTCGGCGACTACCACCAGGTCGCCGAACGGCTCGACGAACTGATCGGGCTCGGCGTGGACGCCCTCATCCTCGCCGGAGTCCCACACCTGGAAGAAGCCCATCGGGTGGGCACGCACGTGCTCCCCCTGCTGAAAGGACGGTCCTGATGACCAGCCGAGTCGGATATTTCCCCCAGAACAACTCGCTCTGGGTGCTACGCCACCGGGGGCTTCCCGACGTGGAGTGGGTGAACCTGCGCTCCCTCCCGACCGGTGAGCGGGTCGACCCCACCCGGGCGCTGCCGTCGGTGCACAGCGACCACCTGTTCGACGGCGGCTACGACTTCATCGGCACCGGCGCCACACCCCCGGTGACCGCCCAGGCCAAGGGGCACGACGTCGTCTACGTCGCGATCTCCGAACCCCGGATCGAGAACGGCCGCCTGGTCGTCCTCGACGACTCGCCGATCCGGAGCCTGGAAGACCTGAAGGGCAAGCGGGTCGCCCTCGGGCACGGCTCGTGGCAGACCACGCTGCTGCTGCTCGCCCTGGAGCGGGTCGGGCTTGGCTGGAGCGACATCGTCCCGGTCGACGTCTACGACAACGCCGCCGAGCTGTTCCTGTCCGGCGAGGTCGACGCGTGGGTGGGCTCCTACCCCTACCTCACCGGGGTCGAGCAGCGGGCATCCATCCGGGAGCTGGTCGCCACCGACGGCCTGTTCAGCCACCGCTCGCTGTGGTTCACCCGCCGCGACTTCGCCCTCGAACAGCCCGAGGAGCTGGCCAGGATCGTCTCCGCGCTCCAGGAGTCCGACGAGTGGACCCGGCAGAACCCCCGCGCGGCTGCGGAGCTGTTCGCCAAGGACGACGGCGGCGACCTGGACGCCTGGGAGCACGCGCTGCGCACCCGCCCGTGGGGCCTGCACCCGATCAGCGAGGAGTTCGTCGCCGAGCAGCAGCACGTCGCCGACCTCTTCCACGCCAACGGGCTGATCGAGAAGAGGATCACCGTCACCGACGCGGTACTCCCCGAACTCGGCAAACTGGTCACGGGCTGACCGTCCGGTGTGATCCCGCAGCCGGCGCATCACCTCCGCCCCTGCCGGCCTCACCGGCGGGCTGATCCTGCGGCCCCGTGCGGCCTTCCTCACCTGCGCTGAGCATCGGGAAGGCCGCCCTGGCGGTCCCGGTTTCTCGGCCGCGGGATCACAGTCCATACCGGACATCAGGCGAGCAGGTCGCCCGCACGGAACTGGGCGGATGCCATGAACGCCGCCTCGATGACGGAGGAGGACCGCAGGAACGCCCCTGCTCGGGCACTGGACCCTTTTTCCAGGGCACAGGGGGATGTGATGGATGCCTCCTCACGGACTCCGGAGGACGGAACCAGCTCCGCGCAGTCGACGGTGCGGGACGCGTCGGACTCCGAGCGGGAGATCCCCCAGGCGGCCCAGACCGTCTTGCCGAGCCCGCCCGGCACCGGAACGACGCCCCACCGGTCGGCCAGCGCCTCCACGATCGCGAGCCCCCGGCCGTGCGAGGCGTCCTCGCCCAGGCTGAGCTTTCTGGGCCGTTCGGAACCGTGATCGGTGACCCGTACGCAGACTCCCTGGGGCATGCCCCAGAGTGAGAGCCGGATCGGTTCCTCGCCGTACAGCGTGGCGTTCGCCACCAGCTCGCCGACCACCAGCACCGCGTCGTCGGCGAACTCCGGCGGCAGGCCCCAGCCGGTAAGGGTGTCGCGGGTCATCCGGCGGGCCTCACCGACGGTCGCCGGGTCACGGGGAATGTCCCAGCAGACGGTCCGGAGCCCGTCGGGGGTGCCTGCGATCATCGAATCTCCTTGCCAGTGCCGGTGGGATTCCGTTTGTCGGTGAGATTCCGGCCGCCTTGGGGGTTCCGGCTGTCGTTGGGGTTCCGGCACCATATGCACGCCGGGCGGCTGCTCGGGTGACGGCACCGTCGCCGCTTCGGTGGCCTCGCTCTCGCGCATCAGCGCGCACAACTCCTCGGCCGTACGCGCCTCGACGACCAGGGGCTCGGGAACCTGCCCGGCGGCGATGGCGTAGAACCGGCGCCCGCCCACCCCGTACATGACCAGCCAGCCCGCCTCGGCCCGATCCAGCCGGGCCGCGACCTCCCGCTGCTCGCGGTCCCACTGCCGTGGACCTCGCTGATCGACGGGCCCTCCCCGCCGATGCCGCCCGCTCACGCCGCCTTCCCTTGCCGCAGCATGCCCGGGTACGCCCTCCGCCCGCTCAAGGTGAGATCGTCCGGTGGTCGACCTCGCCCGTACGACGCGAGCGACCCGGCGACCACCGGCTCCACAGGCCGGGCGTGACGTCCGTGACCGGAAAACGACCGCGTCTCCCCCGGCGGGCGTACCTCCGCCGAGGCGGACAACCGCCCTGCGAACCCCAGCCGCCACCACTCCGCCAGCCTCGCCCGGAACTGCGCGGGCGTCGGCCGCTCGTAGGCGTGCGCCTGCCGGTGGGGCAGGCATCGGTCATCGTGCGCGTAGGGCGAATGCCCACACCACCGGCACCCCAACGGGGCCGGCGGCCGGTCACCACTGAAGCGCATCCGGATGACTCGGATCGCTCTTGTAAAATCGATCACGGAATTGGACCTCCAGAGTCCGGTTCAAGGGGTCCGTCGAGTGTGGGTAGCACTCGGCGGACTCCGCCTTTTTTGCAGGCGCTAGTCATGTCCGAATTTCGCGATCACAGCAATATGCCCAGCTACGCCAGATGTGTCCTGATTTGAATTACATCAGCATTCTTTGTCCCGCCATCTGCACTAGAATCCTGCTGCAACGTTTGGTATACCTTCAGGCGCTCACCACCTTTTTGACCGTTCACTCTCCGAGCACCGCCCGGCGGTGGCAACCTTGTGTAAGAGTGCACTAACCGTCAGTGACAAGCAATAGCCTTTTAGAAAAGCACTAGTGCTTGCGGATCCATGCAACCGAGGAGCCACCTTGCTCAGAAGCCCCAGCGGTGTCCGCCACCAAAGCCCGACAGTGCGAGCACGCCGCCTGGCCCTGGAACTGACCAACTGCCGCAACACCACAGGGCTGACCCGTGAGGAAGTCGCCAGCCGCCTGGAATGGTCCACTTCGACCATTTTTCGGATAGAGACTGGCCGCTCCCTGCCGCAACCTCGCAGCATGCGCGAGCTGCTTGACCTCTATGGGGTCGTCGGCTCCGAGCGGGAGCATCTCATTCAGCTCGCCCGCGAAGCTCGTCAGCCTGGCTGGTGGCGCTCTTACCGCGATGTCCTACCAAATCCATATGAGGTCTATATCGGACTCGAAACAGGAGCCGCCTCGATATATAACTTTGAGTCCGTAGCCATTCCCGGACTGCTCCAGACACCAGAGTACGCTCGGGCCATGATCAAAGGCGGTGCGCAAGAGCTCAGTCACGATGAGATCGAGCGCTTTACGGAGGTCCGCCTTACCCGTCAACTGATCCTTAGCCGACAAGATCGCCCTCGACTATGGGTCGTGATCGACGAAGCGGCCGTCCGCCGCGTCATCGGCAGTCCGGCCATTATGCGTGGGCAGTTGCACCACTTGCTTGCCGCCACAGAAGCAGGTAAAACCACCATGCAAGTCATACCGTTCAGCGCCGGCGCCCATGCGGGCACGAGCGGCTCGTTTGTCATCCTGGAGTTCTCCGATCTAGCTGACCCTCATGTGGTGTATGTCGAAACCTTGGCAGGTGACCTCTACCTCGAAGAAAGCGCCGATATCACCGACTACACCATCGCGTTTGAACGGTTGCGCGCCACAGCTCTGTCACCGGAAGACTCCATTGACCTGGTGAAAAACGCAGCCGACAATATGGCATAAAATACATGCCAAAAAGGAGAAGCGGGATGGACTTCCCTGACCTTTCCAATCTGGAGTGGCGCAAGAGCTCTTACACCGGCCAAACCGGCAACTGCGTCGAGGTCGCGAACCTACCTGGCGGCAGCCGGGCTGTACGGGACAGCAAGGACCCCAACGGCCCCACCTTGAGCTTCACTCACACCGAGTGGCAGTCATTCACCGACAACATCAAAAACGGCAAGTTCGACTGACCCGAACAACCAGCAGAGCCAGCCCATCATCTGGAGACACTCCCGGAGTAAATCAAGAGAGACGAAACACCATGGATCAAAGCACTCAGAACCTCACCTGGTACAAGAGCACTCTCAGTGGAGCCAACACCGATAACTGCGTCGAGGTAGCCAACCTGTCCAGCGGCGGCCGGGCCGTACGAGACAGCAAGGACCCCAGCGGCCCCACGCTGAGCTTCGCTTCCGGTGAGTGGCGCGCTTTCATCAGTGGCGTGAAGAGCGGCGAGTTCGACCAGAGATAGCCGGTGGCCTTCGCGGGCTTGCTGAGTGCCATGAATGCGGTCAACGACCTCGGCGAGGAGACCCGTGCGCAAGTCCTCGCAAGTTCGTTGCTCGTCCAGCAGGCCGTTACCTAGCGTCGAGCGCGTGTACCTCCGGTTGGAATCGTCCGTACACACCACCTACGCGGGAGGCCACCGTGGCGCTGCGGTTCATCGGCATCGACCCAGGAAGCGAGCACGGTGGCTGTCCTTCGGTCTGGGTGGACGGCACCGACGGCAGTTTCGTGATCCAGGGCTGGGAGGTGGATGATCCAGCCGAATTGGCCGAGGTCGAGGCCCGCAGCCCGATCGCGAGAAATGAGAAGATCGTCAGGATTCCAGCCCGGATGAGGGACCTGCTCATGGAGGCGTGCGGTGACGGCGGAACCGACGTTCGATGACCTGTTCGGCGAGTGCCATCGTTCCGCGCTCCACCTGGAGATGCGCGACGACTATGGCATCTCCAGCCCAGGATTCGTCGCCTGGCGTGAGGGCGTCCACTTCAACCGCACCGACTTCGATGCCCCGTGGGTGACGTTGGTCAGCGGTGCGGTCGCTCGGGGCGTGGCCGTACGGCGGGCTCGGGTCGTGTCGGAACCGGTGAGCGACTACATCCGCTATGAGCACTCGGCCACTCCCTACGCCAACCTCGCCGGAGGCGAGCAGGTGCGCTGGCTTCCTCGGCGGCTGACCTCTGACCTGGCGCTACCCGGCAACGACTTCTGGTTGTTCGACGAGCGGTTGATCCGGTTCGCCTACTTCTCCGGAGATGGTGAGCCCGCTGGTCATGTGTTCTGCGATGATCCCGCCGTGATCAAGCTCTGCCTGGCGGCGTTCGAGGCCGTCTGGGAGCGGGGTGTCGATCACGCGGACTATCGGCCCACCTGACCTACCGTCGCGCGTGTCCACCTCTCCGTCGTCCAGCGCCCAGCAGGCACGCCAGGTCATCGCCAACCGCCTCAGAGAGATCCTGCGCGACTCCGGCCTCAGCGCCAGGGCACTGGCAGCGGCAGCCGGCTGGGACGAGTCAAAATGCTCACGGCTCATTCACGCCCGTACGCCACCCAGCGATGAGGACATTCGTATCTGGTGCCGCGTCTGTGGCGCGGAAAGCGAGACCACCGACCTGATCGCCGCCTCTCGCGACGCGGACAGCATGTACGTGGAGTGGAGGCGACTCCAGCGCGGCGGCATGAAGCGACTCCAGGAGATGCGGGTGTCGCTGTACGAGCAGACTCGGCTGTTTCGTTTCTACAGCTCGCAGTTCATTCCCTGGCCTCTTCAGACGTCTGGCTACATGCGGAGCGTGCTGTCGTGCTTCGCCGACTTCCATGGAACTCCGGGTGATGTCGACGAGGCGGTGGCCACGCGGCTGGCCCGTGGTCGCCTCCTGCGTGAAGGCGACCATCGGTTCGCCATGCTGATGGAGGAGTCGGTGCTACGCGACCGGGTGGCGGATGACGGCGCGATGGCCGAGCAACTCGGTCACCTGTTGGAGGGAATGTCTCTGCCGTCGATTTCACTCGGGATCATCCCGTTCACCGCGCGCCGGAAACTGTGGACGATGGAGACGTTTTCCATCTATGACGACAGGCGCGTGTTCGTGGAACTGCTGTCAGCGGGTGTGACAGTTACCCAGCCCCGCGAGATCGCCCTGTACGTGAAGGGATTCGGCGAACTGGCCTCCAATGCGGTCTACGGGATCAAAGCGCGAGCCCTGATCACGGCTGCGATCCGTGCCCTCGGCTGAACCGCGCAAGTTCGTACCACTTCGTACACCGCAGGGTGGATCACATTGATGTTCGAGCACGTCGATGTGAAGCGGGCCGTCGACTTCGCACCGGGCTCACCCGACCTGCCCGACGTGCTCGACATCGTCCACGTGCTGGGCGAGAGGCTCACCCCCACCCCGGGCGCAGCAGTGCCATCCGTCACCGACAACGTGGAGTTTCTGACCCGCCGCGCCGACAGGCTGCTGGCCGACCCGCCCGCCGACCTGCGGGGTCTGTCCGCCTATCGCAGCGCCCGCACCGGCCTGGACTGGGCCGCGATAGCCGGAGACACACTGCTCCACGCCGATCTGCACGAGGACAACCTTCTCGCCGGGGTGGACGGTGTCCGGCTCATCGACTGGGGGCTGGCCTGCCAGGGCGCCGCCTGGGTGGAGGCCGCCCTGCTGATCCCTCGGCTCATCCTTGCCGGCCACACGCCCGAGCAGGCCGAGCGGGCCGCCGAGCAGGTACCCGCGTGGAAGTCCGCGCCCGAGGCCGCGGTGACCGGGCTGGCCTCGGTGTGGTCGCTGTTCCGGGAGTTCGTCGCCCGCAACGGCCCCGAGCACATTCGCGCTTCGCGCGCACGTGCCGCCGCAGCGGGCCGCGACTGGGTGGAGTACCGGATCGGCTGATCCGAGGCTGCTCCGGCTCTGGCGAGGGACCGGGTTTCCCGGCAAACACACCGCGCCACCTCAACCACCTCTGGTCAGAGGCACGATCGTATGTGGTCCACGTCGTACCGCGACACGAATGGGACGGCCGTGACCGTGTGGTCCCGCGCCGTGGATCCTGTGGACCTGGTGCGATCATGCTGTGACCAGGCAGACCATCGCCCAGGGATGACAAGGTGCAGTTATCTGTCCTCGGTGAACGCCTGGGTGAACGTGTCCGGCGTCGAGAGGACGGCCACCCGGGAGAAGGGCCAGAAGATCGCCATGGCACGGCCGATCACGTCGGCCTCCGCGATCGTCCCCTCGCCTTCCTGCTCCTCGTGGCTGCGGGAGTCCTGAGAGGCCGAGCGGTGGTCGCCCATGACCCACAGGCGGCCCTCGGGAACGACCTTCTCGAACTCCTCCCCCGAAGGGAAGTCGTCGGGGTGGAGGTAGTCCTTCTCGTCGAGCGGGACCCCGTTCACGGTGATCCTCTTCTTGGCGTCGCAGCACTTGACGGTGTCGCTACCGATCGCGATGACCCGCTTGATGGTGTCCTCGCCGTTCCAGCCCTTGAAGACCACCAGGTCACCACGCTCGGTCGCACCGTGCAGCTTGTTGACGACCACGCCGTCGCCCTCGCGCAGGGTGTTTTCCATGGACTCCGACGGGATCCAGAACAGCCGGAAGACGAAAAGCTGCAGCAGCACCGCCACCACGACGCCGCAAACCAACAGGAACAGGCTCTCGCGCACGCCACCCTTACGGGAGGACTTGTTCTGCTTGTTCTCGGACCCGGCGGTCATGAGATGCCTCCATCGGCTTCGGGCTTTCGCGGTGAATTTCGCCGGGCTTGATCGTCTACCCCAGAAAAGTTCCTACGACCTGGGAGGACAGGGCTTGTCGAAGGCCCTGTCCACACCAGTCCACGAGGCACTTCTCATATGAAAACTACCGCTTCCCACCACAAGATCACCGCGTTCGTCGACGGCCTGGTCACGGTGCCGCACGCCGTCGGCCACGTCGACAACAGAGCCGGGTTTCGAGCTTCGGCGCCTCTGGCGAACTCATCGCCATTACGCGCTACCTGCCGTTGAGACGGGTTGTGCCCACGGAGGTGGTGCATGAGTCTCCCCAGCCAGTGGGCGTGGCGCCGGGAAACGAGGGCCATGCCGCCACAGTGGGGGCTCTAACCTCTTCGCTTGTTGGATCTTCTGGAGTCGTTCGCTCATTCGGGTCTGTCGGACTCGGCGGGGTTCCCGGAACCGCGCTTTGTCGGGGGCCTTTCGGAGTCATCGGCTTTCGAAGCGCCTGAACCCTTGGGAAGCATGGTCCGGCGTCGCAGCTCACCCATCACGCTGAGCACGATCGTCATCAGCACCACCCCGGCCGCCGAGACCCAGAGGACGGTGAGCGATCCCAGCTTCGACGGCTCTCTGGCCTCGAACACGCCCCGGGGATCCACCAGCATCTCGACCGGCGCCCCGATCTCCAGTGGCGGCTCGTTCCTGTAGTCCTTGATCACCTCCTCAAGGAGTCGACCGTCCGGTCCCCGCAGGACATATCGGTAATAGTCCCTGTTCGACCTCCGGCCCTCGACCCATGTCCGCTCCGCCACGGTCGCGGTCACCGGTTCACCGAAGGTGCTCAGGTAGTAGTCGCCCGGTAGGAACATGCCGAAAAACACCAGTACGGCGAGGAACGGAAGTGACCCCCAGAGCGCCCAGGGAACGTCCTCGGAGATCTCGACCAGCACCATCAGGGAACAGATGACCACGGCGATGCCGAGAAACCCGCCCAGGAGCGACCATCCTGAGCCGAGGGCGAAGATGATACCGACGAGCCACCAGGAGGCGGCTACCGCCGCCAGGAACAGCACCCCCCTCCCGACGACCCGCCACCAACCCGCCCGTAAAGCCGCCTCTGTTGCCACAGACCAGATCGTGACAACAGAGGCAGGGCCGTGACGTCACTCGCGAGGATGACCGGCACATCATCCAGAGGGATCAAACCCGACCGGGAGGGCAGGCCGTTTGGGCTGTTCACCGGCCCCGGCGGCGTCCGCCGCCGAAGCCCCGCATCGATGACCTCATCCTGCTGTCAACGTGCGGCAGACTCTCTAAGATCAATTCCACACGGATGCCGAAAAATCAGGAGAAAGTGTGGATGATCAGGCTACGCCGGCCGGGGTCGACCCGAACGTGCCCAATGTCGCCCGGATGTACGACTACTACCTGGACGGCAAGGACAATTTCGCCGCCGACCGGGCCGCAGCCGAACAGATTCTGAAGCTCTTTCCCGAGACCCGCGACTCCGCGAGGGAGAACCGGGCGTTCCTCGCACGTGCCGTACGCCATCTGGTCGAGTCGGGCGTCCGGCAGATCGTGGATCTGGGCTCCGGGCTACCCACGCGGGGCAACACCCACGAGATCGCGCACGCGGTCGCGCCCGACACCCGCGTGGTCTACGTGGACTACGACCCCATCGTGTGCGCGCACAGCCGGGCGCTCCTGGCGAACGGCGACAACGTCACCATCGTGCAGGCCGACGCGCGTGCCCCGGAGACGCTGCTGGCCGAGCTGCGCGAGCACGTCGACTTCGACCGGCCCGTGGCGTTCCTGCTGCTGGCCATTCTGCACTTCATCCCGGACGAGAACCCCGACGGCGCGGGCGCCTACCAGATCATCCAGCGGCTCTACGAGGCGAGCGCGCCGGGCAGCCACCTCGTTCTCAGTCACGCGATCGACGCCAAGCCCGACACCACGCCGGAGGCTCTGGAGATCTACAACCGGGCCACCGAGGCGCTGAGCCTGCGCACGCACGCGGAGATCTCCCGCTTCTTCGACGGCTACGAGCTGGTCGAACCCGGCCTGGTGTTCCCCAAGGACTGGCGCCCTGTCGATCCGCCCCTGTTCGGCGAGCGGAACACCTCGATCGGCTACGTCGGAGTAGGCCGCAAGCCCTGACGGTCACACCCTCCTGACCCGCGTGATGTGCCGGGCGAGAGCACGAGCTTCCTGCCCGGATGCTTCATCGGTCACGAAAGATCATTCCTGCGTCTGGACGGCATGGTCACGGATTCGCCTGTGCACCTCGGCGTCCTCGGGAGAGGAAGCGAGCGCGGCGACGTCCTCGTCCGTCTGCAGGACGGGCGGGATGAGCCTCGCCAGCGCCCGGCGATCGCCTTCGGCGACCTTCACGGCGTTCTCCAGCATCTCGGCCTCCGCCTGCACGACCGGCAGACTGTCGCTCAGATCGCACGGCGTCGACGGGTCCGTGATCTCCTCGATGAAGGCAGCGTAGGAGCGGTAGCCCTCGGCCGCGCGGCGCAGGTCCGCGACGATCCTGGCACGCTCGTCGGCACGGGCCTCTGCCGCGTTCTCCATGGGTTCCTCCCGTTCCGTCCAACCGTTCAAGAACGTCAGCGGAACCGAGAGTAGAGCGGCCTTCCTCTCCGTGCATCCCTATTTTCATCACATAAAGGATCTTGGCCGCCGGAGCACCGTCAAGCCTAGGGCGGCCCGTTCAGGCACCTGAGGGGGGAGCGGCGGGTTGCCCCGCCGCTCCCCCCTCAAACCGTGCGTGCCGCTCGTCGAGTGGGGTCTGAAAGACTTGCGTGTCCCCCGGAGTTCATCCGTTCAACAATGAATCCCAGATTCCTGCCGAATAATTTTTTTACGATGATTACAGGTTTGAAATAAAGAGTCCGTTTTATATGCTTTTGTCAGCGAATGTCGGGTATCACTCTCCCGCTGAGAATGTCGCGGTCCCGTGGTCCGGCCTCGGCCGGCACGACGGCACCGCTCGATCGGCAAAGGAGATGAGCACCATGTCCAACCGAATCCTTCAGACGATCGCGGTCGGCGCAACGAGTGTCGTGCTGATCGGCGGCCTGGCGGGCATGGCGGGCGCGACCCCGACCAACCCGGAGGCGGTAGCAGGCAGCCCCTCGCACAACGCGACGGCGGCCCCATCCCCGACCAAGTCATGCCAGAAGGACAAGAGCTGCAAGAAGGGGTACGCGGTCGGGTACAAAGCCGGCGAGCGCTCCTGCAAGAGCGGCGTGAGCAGCAAAACCCCTAGCGGTTCCGCGGAATACAAGCGCGGATTCGAGTTGGGGTACAAACACGCCCGCGCCCGACACTGCTAGGGGCAACGAACACCAAGAAAAGGGCGTGGAGGCGTTTGCTTCCACGCCCCTTTTCTCCTGGCAGAGCAGCCCGCTCAGCCGGCGGAGGTGAGCAGCGGCAGTTTCCGTACGCCGGTCATGTTGGGGCTGGGGATGAACTGCGGTGGCTCGTCCGGGTCGGTGCGCAGGTGGGGGAAGCGGTCGAGCAGGATGTCGAGCGCGACCCTGCCCTCCAGGCGGGCCAGCGGCGCGCCGAGGCAGAAGTGGATTCCCCGGCCGAGACCGAGGTGGGGGTTGGGGTCACGGGTCGGGTCGAAGACGTCGGGGTCGGCGAACTGCCGGGGGTCACGGTTGGCCGCCGCGATCCACACCATGAGCAGTTGGTCGGCGGGCACGTGCTGTCCGCCGAGCTCGACGTCGACGTTGGTGACCCGGCCCAGGGCCGCGAACGGGCTGAAGAAGCGCAGGGACTCCTCGATCACGGCGGGAACCGTCGACCGGTTCGCGCGGGCGCGAGCGAACTGCTCGGGCTGGGCGTCCAGGCAGAGCACGGTATTGCCCAGCAACATGGTGGTGGTGATGTGCCCGGCCAGCAGCAGGACGTTGGCGAAGTTCACCACCTCGGCCTGGCTGAGGCGCTCGCCGTCCACCTCGGCCTCGACAAGTTTGGTGAGCAGGTCGGCGCGCGGCCTGAGGCGTCGCTCCGCGGCGTGTTCGCCGAGATAGTCGGTCAGGTGCTTGACCTGCTCCATGGCGACCTCGAGGTTGCGCTCCTGCTCCTCGCTGTGGTCGACGAGGGAGAACTGCTGTGAGTTCTCAAACAGCCTGTCGACCCACTGCTTGAACAGGTAGCGGTCCGAGCTGGGCACCCCGAGCAGTTCCGCGATGACGATGACCGGCAGCGGGTAGGCGAGGTCGGCCACCAGCTCCAGCCGGCCCGTGTCGGCCACCGCGTCGAGCAGTTCGTTGGTCAGCTCGGCGATCCGCGGTTCGAGGTCGGCGACGACCTTCGGGGTGAAGGCGTGGCTGACGAGCTTGCGAAGCTTGCCGTGCATGGGCGGGTCCAGCTGCGTCAGGCTGCGCTCGGCGGGCTTGGCGACCTCGGGTACCATGCGGCTGGTATCGGAGGAGAACGTCTTCGGATCGCCGAGAATCCGCAGTGCCTCGGGGTAGCCGTAGACGTTCCACATCCCGGTGCCGGCGTCGAAACTCACCGGCTGGTCCGGCCGCCTTCCGCGTAGCCAGAAGTGCCCCTCGTGCAGGCCCCATGTGTCGGCGATGGTGGTCATGGCGTGCCTTTCTCATCGGGACGGGTCCGGGATCAGCCGGGCTCGTGCGTTCTCTCGTACGCGTAGATCCAGGTGCGGTAAGGCGGGATCAGGTCCTCGAAGACGGCGATGACCTCCGAGACCGCCTTGGCCAGTTCCTCGGAGGTCGGCGGCTCGGCCGGCTCGAAGGCGTGTCTGACCACGTGGGCGAGCGAGTCGAGCTTGGCCCGCATGTCCAGCTGGACGGCCATCGGATCCAGGTCCTGGTAGAGATGGAACCCGGTCATCGTCGCGCTCAGCGTGTACGCCAGGTTCGGCACGTCGTCGCGGAGCAGGCCGTGCCGGGTCATCAGGTCGTAGAACCGTTCGGAGGCGAGCAGCTCCTGGCTGTGCAGGAAGGCGTCGGCCGACCTGCTCTGTGCCTGCCGCAGGTATTCCTCGGACAGCGCCCGCAGCACCGGCCGGCGATCGACGATGAGGAACGACGCGGGGATGAAGCGGTGCGGCAGCAGCATCGCCGGGTCCCGGCGCAGCTCGTCGAGGAGCTCCTCGACGTAGGAGATGGACTCGCGCAGCAGCACGGCCTCGAACAACTGCTGCTTGGTGCGCCAGTGCAGGTAGACGGTGCCCTTGCCGATGCCGGCCAGCTGGGCGATGTCGTCGATCGTCACCTTCCGGTAGCCGAGGCGTACGAGCAGCTCGGCCGCCGCGTCGAGGATCCGGTCGGCGCGGCCGACGGTCTGCCCTGCTCGTTCCGTCACCCTGAAACCTTTCCCCCTGACCTCGTGACCAATTATGAAATCTGGTCAACAAGTCAGAGAGTAGACCTCCCCTCCGGCGCGGACAATCCCTTTTCGGGCCGATCAGGGGAGTTCGGGGACCGACTCGACGAGGGTGACGAGGCCGTGCTCGTCGAGGAGGTCGACGGGGCGGACCGTCTCGCCCAGCAGGACGTAGTGGAAGGCCGCCCCCACCTGCTCCAGCGGGACGGCGGCCAGGTGGGACCAGGCCAGCCGGTAGGCGGCGAGCTGGACGGAGGCGGCGGCCTCGGCCTTCTTGCCCCTGGGACGCCGGCCGGTCTTCCAGTCGACGACCTCGTAGCGCCCTTCGGAGATCTGGAAGACGGCGTCCATCCGGCCGCGGACCACCCGGTCGGCGATCACGGTTTCGAAGGGGACCTCGACGTCGAGTGGTTCCCTGCCCGCCCACTCGCTCTCCTCGAAGCGGTCGCGCAGCTGGTCGAGGTGGGCGTCGGTCTCCTCGAAGTCGTCGGACGCGCCGGGCAGCTCGAACTCGTCCATCAGCCGCTGCTGGCCCCAGCGCCCCTCCAGCCAGCGGTGGAAGGAGGTGCCCCGGCGGGCCAGCGGCGCGGGTTTCTTGGGCACCGGGCGGCGGATCTGCCTGGCCAGCGCCTTGGGGTCGGAGGCCAGCGTGACAAGGGAGGAGACGGTCAGGTGGGTGGGCAGCTCCACCCTGCCGCCACCGCGCCGCCGGTTCATCTCCCGCTCCCTGAGCAGGAGCTCGATGTCACGCTCCCAGGCCTTCGCCCGCTCCCTGTCCCACCCCCGCAGCTCGGCCGCCGGCACCGGCCGCCGTTCCCCTGTCTCGGCTGTCTCGGCTGTCTCGGCACCGGAGTCGGCCCGGTCGCTCTGCCCGGTGTTCGCCGCCCCGGGAAAAGCCCCGGGAAAGGGCGCGTTCCCCTCCTGCGGATCGGCGGGGAAGGGCACATCACCGTTCTCCGCCTCCTCGGGAACGGGCCCGCGGTCGTCCGGGCCGGGAGCCTCCCCATCCGGCAGGTCTTCGGGAAGGAACGCTTCCTTGTCCCACGGATCTTCGGGGAAGGGCACCTCCTCGTCCCGGGGAGCCTCGGGGAGAGGAACATCCTCGTAGTCCCGGGGAACCTCGGGGAAGGGGACGTCCTCGAAGGAGACCGGAGCGGTCCCCCCGGCGAGGGCCGCGAGGGCGGCCTCCACCATGGTGGCGCCGTCGAGAACGGCGGCGTAGCGGGCATCGTCCGGCTCGATCGGCCACCGGGCCTCGGCCGGCTCGGCGAGGAGCGGGTTGGTGGCGCCCTCCTCCATCTCCGGGGCCCAGAAGGCCACCCTGCCGCAGGTATCGCGGATCTCCAGCAGGAAGTCCGACGGCTCCAGCGGCCTGGACGCGGTGCCCCAGCGGTAGCCGGAGGCGATCAGCAGGTAGTGGGCGCGGGTGACGGCGACGTACGCCAGGCGGCGCTCCTCAAGCAGGTCGCGGTCGCGGCAGCGCTCGTCGAAGTCGGCCAGCTCCTCCTTGGCCAGCCCGGCCAGTCCGGGCAGGTCGGAGGCGTCTCCGCGGAGCTGGTAGGGCAGCTTGCGGGGGTTCTCCGTCCACCTCGGGCTGGTCGTGGAGCGGGCCGGGAACACGGTGCCGACGGTGAGCGTCCCGGTCTTCGACAGCGCCTGGGAGAGGCCGGGCACCACCACGACCGGCCATTCCAGCCCCTTGGAGGCATGGACCGTCATCAGTTTCACGCTGTTGCTCTCGCCCACCCGCCCGGCGTCCAGGCCGTTCTCCTCCTCGTCCGCCGCCTTCAGGAACGCCAGGAACGCGCCCAGCGTGGGGTCCTCGGAGTCTCCGGCGAACCGGGCGGCGGCGTCCAGGAAGGCGTCGAGGTCGGCGCGGGCGGCGAACGGGCCGACGGCCGTCCCCCTGGCCGCCACCTCGATGTCCAGGCCGAGCCTGCGCTCGATCTCCAGGATCAGGTCGGGCAGCGGCTGGCCGGTGTGGGCGCGCAGCAGGCGCAGCTCCTGTGCCATGGCGACCAGCCGCACCCTCGCCAGCGGGGAGAACAGATCCTGCCAGGCGGGACGGTCGGGCAGCTCGTCGAGGGCGTCGACCAGGCTGCCGCGCTCCTCGGCCATGTCGGCCACGACCTGGTCCAGCGGGTCGGCCACCGGCGACGCGCCCTCGCGGGTCTCCCGGTTCAGCTCGCGGGCCCGCTCGCCCAGTTCCTTAAGGTCGGCGGGGCCGATCCGCCAGCGGGGACCGGAGAGCAGCCGCACCAGGGCGTCTCCCGCGCTCGGGTCGTAGATCACTCGCAGGGTGGAGACGATGTCGGCGATCTCCGGCACGAGGAGCAGGCCGCCCAGGCCGACGACCTCGACCGGGATGCCGCGCTCCTCCAGGGCCTTGCGGAGCGCGGGGAACTGCGAGCGTTTGCGCGCCAGGATCGCCACGTCGTGCGGCTGGAGCGACTGCGGCCCGCCCCACATGCTCTGCTTGGCCTTCTTACGCTCGCCGTCGCCCCACGGCATGCCGTCGGGCGCGCTCTCGACGCCCAGCACCCTGGCGATCTCCAGGGCGGCCCAGCGCGCCTCGTCGTCCGCGGTCTCGTGGAAGGCGCACATCACCCGGCCGCGCTCGACCCGGTTCTTACCCGGCACCAGGACCGGTACCTCCCTGGCCTCCATCCGGAGCGGCAGCTGGAGCCGGGCGGCGACGTCCAGCACGGCGTCGCCGTTGCGGAAGCTGACCGACAGGCGGTTGACGGGCGCGAGCTCCCCCGAGGCGGTCCTGAAGTCACGGGGGAATCGGGTGAGGTTGCCCGCCGAGGCGCCGCGCCAGCCGTAGATGGACTGGCAGGGGTCGCCCACCGCCGTCACCGGGTGGCCGCCGCCGAACAGGGCGCGGAGCAGGACGAGCTGGGCGTGGCTGGTGTCCTGGTACTCGTCCAGCAGGACCACGGCGAACCGCCCGCGCTCGATCTCGCCGACGTCGGCGTGCCTGTCGGCGATCCTGGCGGCCAGCGCCATCTGGTCGCCGTGGTCGACCACCTCCCGGCTGCGCTTGAGGCGGTTGTACGCCTCGACCAGCGGCAGCAGCTGCTCCCTGGCCCGCTGGGTGAGCAGCGGTCTGCGCTGGTCCTTGGTCGGGGTGCCGGGCAGCTCGGCGAACCGCTGGGCGAGCTTGGTGCCGACGTCGCGCACGTCCTGCGGGGTGCGCAGGTGTTCGGCCAGCTCACCGGCCAGTTCGAGCACCGCCCGGGTGACGGTCGCCGGGCTCCACTCGACCTGCTCCATCGGTCCGTCGTACGCGCTGACCACCCGGCTGGCGAGCTGCCAGGAGACGGCCGGGGAGACCAGGCGCATGGTCGGCTCCAGCGCCTCGCGCAGGGCGTGCTCGGTGACCAGACGGGCCGCGTAGGCGTGGTATGTCGAGATGGTCGGCTCGCCCTCCATCAGCTCCGCCGGCACCTGCCCGACCTCGACGAGACCGTTGAGCCGCTCGCGCACCCGCGCGGCCAGCTCCGCGGCGGCCTTCCTGGTGAAGGTCAGGCCGAGCACCTGCTCGGGGCGGAGCAGCCCGTTGGCGACCAGCCAGACGACGCGCCCGGCCATGGTCTCGCTCTTGCCCGACCCGGCCCCGGCCATCACGACCATCGGTTCGAGCCCGGCCTCGATCACGGCCGCCTGTTCCGGGGTCGGCGGCAGGATGCCCAGCTTGGCGGCAAGCTGAACCGGGCTCAGCACGCGGCGCCCCCGGTGGACGCGACACGGCCCCGGTGCCGGAGAGCGGCACGGACGTGCCCGGGGAACGGCGCGTGGTGCCGGAGACACCCCGCGCCGAGGCGGTTCAGCACACCTGGTCTCCGTTCTTGCTGACC
Organism: Streptosporangium sp. NPDC005286; assembly: GCF_040607515.1. Lineage (NCBI taxonomy): Bacteria > Bacillati > Actinomycetota > Actinomycetes > Streptosporangiales > Streptosporangiaceae > Streptosporangium > Streptosporangium sp. NPDC005286. The sequence goes on from NZ_JBEXGU010000036.1 coordinate 54,193, forward strand.
GGGCAGCTCGACCGTACGGCGCAGGTGCGGCAGCCGTCGTTGACCTTGGCCTGGAAGAACGGTCCCGACATGCCGACGGCGACGGTGCCGACCATGTCCTTGGCCCAATCCGGGTCGGGGTCGTCGGACAGGGGAGGCTGTGCCTGCTCCTTGGCCTGCTTCTTGCCCGCCGCGTCGCCCACCTGGACCAGGGCCGCGCCGCCCGGCTCGGTCAGGCCGTGCCGCTGGAAGGCGCCGAGCAGCGCGGCGAGCTGGTAGACGCCGAGCTGGGGGTGGCGTTCGAGCTCGGTGTCCTTGGCGCCGGTCTTGCCGGTCTTGATGTCGATGATCACGGCTCGGCCCTCACCGTCGCGCTCGACCCGGTCGACCCGGCCCTTGATCTGCACCCCCTCGGAGACCATGGCCGTGAACGCCTCCTCCAGGCCGACCAGTGTCCGGGGGTTGTTCTCGTGCCAGGCGACGAATTTGGAGATCATCTCCTCGGCGACCGCGCGCTGCTTGCGGTTGTACCAGACACCGCCGAAGTCGAGCTCGTTCCAGACCTCGTCCAGGCGCTTGCCGAGGGTCTCCTCGGTGGGCATGCCGGTCGCGGCGAGGACCGCCAGCGCGTGCACGACGGTGCCCAGGCCTCGGGCCACGTCGGTGCCGCCCGCGCCCACCGAGGTCTCCAGCAGCCAGCGCAGGCCGCACTTGCTGAAGCTCTCCACCGCCGAGGGCGAGACGCGCACGATGTCGTCGGGCCAGCTCAGCGGGCGGTCGTCGGAGATGGGGGTGAGGGCGTACCAGTCGTTGGGGTGGGCGCCGGGCACTCCCGCGGCGGCGAGCCTGGCCAGGTGCTCGGCCGCCGCCCTGCGCAGCGGTTCCGGCCTGGTGGAGTCGGTGACCGCCGATCGCAGGTCGGCCACCAGCGCGGACATGCTCAGCCAGCGGGACCGCTCGTCGACGCCCGCCTCCTCGGTCGAGCCGGGCACCAGCTCGGTGAGGAAGCGGGAGGGCCGCTCCTCGGTGTCGTCGCCGCCCACGGCGGTGACGATGAGCCTGCTCCTGGCCCTGGTGGCGGCCACGTAGAACAGCCGACGCTCCTCGGCCAGCAGCTGGGAGGCGAGCGCGGCGGAGACGGCCGCCGGGTTCTCGTGCTCGGAACCCTCGGCCCTGGCGACCATGTCGTCGGTACTCAGGATGGACCCGCGCAGCCGCAGGTCCGGCCAGGCGCCCTCCTGGACCCCGGCGACGACCACCACGTCCCACTCCAGGCCCTTGGAGCGGTGCGCGGTGAGGATGCGGACCTTGTCTCCGTCGGGAGCCCGAGCGGCGAGGGAGTCGCCGGGGATCTCCTGGGCAACCAGGTCCTCGACGAACACGTCCACCCCGGCGTGCGGGAGCCGGTCGACGAACCTGGCCGTGTGGTCGAAGAGCGCCACGACGGCGTCGAGGTCACGGTCGGCCATGGTGCCCCTGACACCGCCCCTGAGGCTGACCTCGGTCCACTTTCCGGCCAGCCCGGTGGCCTGCCAGACGGTCCACAGCACGTCCTCGGCGGTGCCGCCCTGCCGTACGGCCTCGGTGGCGGCGGAGATGAGACCGGCGACCCGCTCGGCGGGCAGCGCCACGTGCGGCTCCACCCGCACCAGTTCCCGCGCGTCCTTCAACGCGGCGACCAGCAGCTCTCCCGAGGAGCGGGGGCCGGGGGCCTCGCGCTCCAGGTCGAGATCCACATCGAGAGCCACGTCGCGATCCGCCTGCTCGGCCGCCTCGTGCTCGGCGGGGTGGGCCAGCGCCTCGTGCTCGGCGATCCGCAGGGCACGGCGGAGGCGGCGCACACCGATCATGTCGGTGCCGCCGAGCGCGCCGGTCAGCAGCTCTTCCGCCACCCCCTCGTCGAGGGTCTCCGGGTGCAGCGCCACCTGGATGAGCCTGATCAGCGGCCGCACGCCCGGCTCCTGGAAGAGCGGCACCTCGCCGCCGCCGACCACGACCGGCACCCCGGCGGTGACCAGGGCGCGGCGCAGCAGCGGCACCTGGCGGGTCGCGGAGCGGACCAGCACCGCCATCCGCGACCAGGGGACCCCGTCGAGCAGGTGCGCCCTGCGGAGCGTGTCGGCCACGATCGCCGCCTCCTGAGGTGCCCCGTCGGCCACCAGCACCCGTACGTCACCGGGGTCGGCGTCCGGCAGGGCGCGCAGGTCGCGGTGGGCGGCCCCGCCGGGGGTGGCGGGCAGCCGGGTGGTGACGCGGCGGGTGGCCCGCAGCAGGTTCCGGCCGCTGCGGCGGCAGACGCGCAGCGCGACGACGGGGGCCTTCGCGCCGTGGGCGTCGCGGAACCGGTCGGTGAAGTTCATGATCCCTCGGACGTCGGCACCGCGGAAACCGTAGATCGACTGGTCGGGATCGCCGACCGCGACCAGGTCGCGCCCCTCCCCCGCCAGCTGCTGGAGCAGGAACTCCTGGGCGGGATCGGTGTCCTGGTACTCGTCGACGAAGACGGCGTCGTACGCCGATCGCTCGCGGTCGCGCACCTCGGGGTCGGAGAGCAGCGCCCCCGCCGCCCGGATCAGCTCCGCGTAGTCGAGCACCGGTTCGAGATCGAGGTCGAACCTGGCCTGGTAGCGGTCCGCGAACCTGCCTGCGGCCACCCAGTCGGGGCGGCCGTGGCGGCGGCCCAGCCCGACCAGCTCCGGCCCGTCGAGGCCGCGTTCGGCGGCGCGGGCCAGGAAGTCACGGAGCTCGGAGGCGAAGCCGCGCGTCTTGAGCGCCTCGTGCATGTCCTGCGGCCAGTGGACGGCGCCGTCCTCCAGCTCGCCGTGGAGCAGGCGGCGGATCTCCAGGAGCTGCTCGGGGCCGGTCAGCAGGCGCGGCGGCACCCCTCCGGCGATCACCGCCTCGCGGCGGAGCAGCGCGTAGGCGTAGCTGTGGAAGGTGAGGGAGAGCGGGGTGCGGGTGGTACGGCGCATCCGGGCCGTGATGCGCTCGCGCAACTCCTCGGCGGCCTTGCGGCTGAAGGTGAGGACGAGCACCCGCTCGGGGTCGACGCCCCGGCGCTCGATCCGGTCCACGACGGTCTCCACGATCGTGGTGGTCTTGCCGGTGCCCGGCCCGGCGAGCACGAGCAGCGGGCCGCTCTCGTGGGCCACCACCGCCCGCTGGTGCTCGTCCAGCACAGGGGCAACAGTTCTCCCCGCACCCTCACGACGTACCAGCCGCCAGTCCTGACCACTCACAACTCGCCATTCCACCAGATCCCGGACGATGATCGTGCCGAGTCGGCGGGTACGGCATGGCGGATTGTCGGCCCCGCCGGGTGGGCTACGGGCGGGGCCGGCTGGGAGCGATGATCAGAGCAAGGCGCTGACCTGCGCCGGAACGTCCCGGGACGGGTTCAGGGGCCGGGCGGCCGACCCCGGGGGCCGCTCGGCGGCCGCCCCCGGGAACCGCTCAGGAGAGGAAGACGTGGTCGACGAGCCTGGCCGTCGCCTTGCCGTCGTCGCGGGGCGCGTAGGTGCGCTGGAAGAGGTCGTACCGCTCGGCGTGGGCGGCGGTCACCTCGTCGATCGACCGCAGTGCCTTGATGACCTCGGCCCCGGTGGAGAGCAGCGGGCCGGGCGCCTCCGCGGCCAGGTCGAGGTACATGCCCCGCTTGGACGAGTAGCGCTGCAGGTCGTGTGTGAAGAAGAGCATCGGCCTGCCGGTCGCCGCGAAGTCGAACATGACCGACGAGTAGTCCGTGATCAGTACATCGGCGATCAGCAGTAGATCCGTAATATCGGGATATGTCGTGACATCGCGCCCGAGGCCGGCGGGCACGTTGGGCGCCGCCTGCATCGAGTGCGCCCTGATCAGGAACTCGTGGCCGGGGCCGAGCACCCGGTGCGCCTCGGCCAGGTCCAGGCGGATCGAGGCGTTCTTGCGGTCGTAGTCGCGGTAGGTCGGCGCGTAGAGCACCACCCTCGCCCCCTCGGCGATGCCGAGCCTGGCGCGCATCCGCGCCGCCATCTCGTCGCGGTCGGGGGCCACCAGCACGTCGTTGCGCGGGTAGCCGCTCTCCAGGACCTCCCCCTGGTAGCCGAACGCCTTGCGCAGCACCCGGGTCGCCCAGGGACTCTGGGAGACCAGCAGGTCCCAGCCGCGCACCTCGACCGCCTGCCGGTGCCAGGCCGGCGGCCTGGGGTCACGGGACATGTGCGGCAGGTCGTTGCCCAGGCGCTTGACCGGGGTGCCGTGCCAGGTCTGCACGACCGTCTGGTCCTCTCGCGCCCGGAACCAGGGCGGCAGGAAGCCGTTGGTCACCACGTACCGCGAGCGGGCCAGCACCGCGTAGTGCTCGCGGCTGCCCGCGCGCACCACGGTCGGCCCCTCGCCCTCGCCGAAGCCGAGCTCCGCGGGGCCCGGCGGCGTGAACGCGCCGTCCTTGACCACCCAGATGTGCTCTCCGGCGTCGCCGCGCCGCACGCGCTCCTCGTAGATCGCGCGGACGTTGCCCTCGTACTGCCGCCCGTCGTAGGCGACGTAGACGATCGCGTCGTTCAGCTCGCGGGTCCGCTCCGCGGGATAGAAGCCGCGGCGCAGCGCGTACAGGCCGCCGGCGCCCTTCTCGTCGTCGGGGCGGTGCTCGGCGACGGAGAGCACCGGAATGTCGAAGCGGGTGGAGATCAGGCGGTATTCACGGCCGTCGCGGATCTTCGTGTCCTCGTCCAGATCGTCGAGGATGGCATGGTCGACGCGGAACGGGACGATCTGGCCGGCCGGGTCGCGGACCGCCATGCTCCAGGTGCCGCTGCCCAGCGGGACCGTGTCCCCGAAACGGGGCATCGCGGCGGCCGCGATCCGCACCGTGAAACGGGAGCCCTCCCGCTCCAGGGGGATGGCGTGGATCAGCCCGCTGCGGTGCTTGAGGGTCAGCTCGGCCGCGCCGGAGCCCGGGTAGGAGCCCTCCAGGACGAGCACGCCCTGCTCGTCCCAGGTCGCGGCGGTGATGACCGGGCGGATCCGGTGCGCGGAGACGCTCACCCGGTCACGCCGGTCACGCAGCACGGTGATCTCACGATCCCCGACGACCGTACGGCTCTCCTCCGCCTTGCCGATCATGACGGAGGCGGCGGGATCGCCCTTGGGCTCGATCCAGAGACGGCCGCCGTCGCGTTCCTGCAGCAGGGAGGCCACGGCGAGCGGCACGACGACCGCGGTGCCGCCGTCGACGGGGGTGAAGTCCGCGGCGATCCGGTGACCGTCCAGCCTGGCGTGCCCCCTGCTCGCCTCCTTGCCCGGCAGGAAGACCTGGACCTCCAGCCGCTCGCCGTCCAGCTTCACGCCGGTCAGCTCGGCCCTGGTGGGCTGTAGCACCACCTGGAGTGCCCGGTCGGAGGTCCAGACGGGGCGGATCCACCAGCCCCCGCCGAGATCAAGCCCCGAGGGGCGCTCGGTACGGCCGGTGGAGGGGCCGCGCAGCAGGCCGACGGCACGGGCGCCCCGGCTCCAGATCACGATCTCGGCGCGCCAGGTGGTGGTGTCCTGCACGGTGGCGCGGCGGCGCAGCAGCCGCTTGCCGCCGCGCACGACGGCCCGCACCGCGGAGCGCCAGCGCAGCGGCCACGGGCTCAGTTCGGCGGTGAACCCGGACCAGTCGTAGTTGCAGCCGGCCTCTTCCGCGCCGTAGGTCGCCTCGGGGTGGAAGACCCTCCGGGTGCGCAGCCGCACCGGCGGCAGCCAGCGCGGGCCGCGCAGCACCACCGTGGCCCTGTTGAAGCGGCGGCTGCGCACCGACAGCCCGGCCAGATAGGCGTGGCCGCTGACGTGCAGCCGCCCGCCGGACCAGGAGACGTCCTCGATCTGGGTCATCGGGATGAGATCCGCGGCCCGCAGCCGGAACAGGGCCTCGGGCAGCTCGTCCTGGAGCGGCAGATCCGCGTACCAGCGGAGTTTCTTGCGGACGCGCCTGGACGGTTCCGCGGCGGCGGCCACGAGCTTCTGCAGCGCGTCGCCGTCGGCGAGGTCGTCGATCTCGCGGTGCTCGATCAGGTGAAAGGCGATCCTGCGAGCGACCGGCAGGTCCCGCTTGACCCTCGCGTCCACACCGGTCACGTACGGCTTCAGGACCGTGACGAACTCGCGGCGCCGCGCGGCGCCCCGCTTGGTGGCGATGTCCAGCCGGGAACCCAGCGGCCCGGCCAGCGCGTCGGCGTCGAAACGACGGCGCTCATGCGGCTTCAGCCCGTCGGCCAGCACCGCGGCCATGATCGAGTCGAGTGGTTCTCCCCGGTCGCAGAGATCCTGGACGACCCGAAGACGATCAACGACGGGGTCGCCGCTGGCTCGCGCGGGGGTGGCACCGATGGCCATGGGGAAAGCACCGCCTTTCGGACAGAGCGCTGTCCTAGGCCATGTTAGTGCGCCACGGCAGGGCCGGTTACGCGGTGAATTAAGGGTTCCCGGGATTTACAGGCTTTTGTGATCTAAGGCTTTCCGTCCCATCTGGCCTCCCGCATATCGGCTCGGGCGCCCCTCAGCGGGGTCCGTTCCTCGCGCCAGTTCACCAGGCATCGTTGCTCGTGGCCGGGTGGCGGGGTGCCGTCGGCGTGCACGACGCGCCACCAGGGCACGCCCCCGCCCCAGGTGGACATCACCCTGCCGACCTGGCGCGGGCCGCCCTCGCCGAGATATTCGGCGATGTCGCCGTAGGACATCACCATGCCGGGCGGAATGCGCTCGACCAGATCCAGCACCCGCTCGGCGTACGGGGTGGGGTGGCCTACTGGCTCCATACCGTCGGTCCGGCCGAGAGGATCTCGTCGAGTTTGCCGAACTCGTAGGCCACCGAGCCGTTCAACTGCTCGACCAGACCGCCGCGGATCGCGTAGGACTCGCCGTCCTCGCCGACCAGCCGCGCTCCCAGCAGAGCGGACACGCGTGCCAGCTGGGCCACCTGCCAGTCCGATCCGGGGGCGCCGGACAGGCGGCCGTTCCATATCGCTATGGCATGAACCGCGCCATTGTGGCGGGCCAGGACCTCCCCCGACTCCTGCGACCCTCTGAACTCGAACCCCGCCTGCCCCAGCACAGTCGCGAGTTCCGCGAAGGCGAGAGGCGCAGGGCGCTCCACGCGCAACTCGTACCCCATAACGCGGGAGAATAGCGAACCTTCCGGGTTTCCCGGAGTGTAAATCCCGACATTCGGGCTACCGCATCCGAACAGTGTCCTAAACGCGTTCTAATTGACTTCAAACTGCGCTTATCCCCGCGATCTCCCGCGCTTGGCCGTTTCGGCGTCGACCACTACCGGTCCATTCCCGTCCGAGTGCCGGCCGAGCATCACCACAGCCGCCGCGAACGCCACCAGGCCGCCGACCAGGCCCGTTCCGTAAAGCCAGAGCCTCAGCGGATCGGGGCCCGGCCTGCTGTACTCCTCGTGCGGGACGCCGGCGCCGAAGTGCTTGTCATCCGGGACCGAGATCTCCACCGCACCCGCCACGAGCCGATCCGCCTTGGCGAGCGCCGCGGCGGCGTCGACGACGCCGAACCCGATGTGGTCGTCATAGCCGGCGGTGGGACTCACCGAAGCCGTGGAGACCAGTGCCTGCGCCACCATCTGCGGCGCGATATTCGGGTATTTCGCTTTTATTAGTGCGGCGACCCCTGCCACCAGCGCGGTCGCCGAACTGGTCCCCTCAGAGGATCCGTAGTTTCCGCCGGGGACGACCACCGGTACCCCGACACCGGGCGCCGAAACCAGAACCGACAGATTGTCACTGCTGAAGCTCGCCGGCTTGCCCAGCCTGTCCACCGCGCCCACACCGATGACCCCGGAATATCCGGCGGGGAAGTTCCAGAAGGAGGTGGAGTTGTCCATGGTGTACTGGGAGTCTCCGTCGTTGCCCACGGCGGCGACGAGTACCACGCCCCTGGACAGCGCGTAGGAGACCGCCTCCCGCTCGCTCCGGTGCGGCCCGTAGGCACCCAGCGACATGCTGATGACCTTGGCGCCGTTGTCCGCGGCGTAACGGATCGCCCGGGCCAGCGGGCTGTCGTTGCGCGAGCGCAGATCCTCCTCCGGCAGCGTGGAACCGTCCTTGGGCCGCTCCTCGACGATCAGCGGCAGCGAGAGGATTCCGGCCTCGGGGGCGATCCCGAGAAGACCTTCCTCGCCGTTGCCCGCCCCGGCGATGAGCGAGGCCATGGCGGTGCCGTGCCGTCCGGCGTCCGGCTTGCTCCTGTCGAACTTGACAGATCCCATGTCGGGTCCGGCGATCACCCGCCCGCGCAGCTCGGCCACCTGGTCGTCCACCCCGCTGTCGACCAGGGCCACGGTGACGCCCGAGCCCCTGGTGACCTTCCACGCCTCCTGCGCGCGCAGCATCTCCAGCACCCAGCGCTGATCCTCGCGCACGTCGGCGGCGCCCTCCGGCGGCGCGGCCAGTACCGGAGCGGCGGGCGTCTCGGCGGGCATCTCGGTGGGCACGGTCGCGAAGGCGGGCACCACCGGGACCGCCACCGAGATCGCGACCAGCACTCCCGTCGCCCACAACCGCCGCCTCAGCACACGTTCCCCTGGGTGCACTGGGGCACGGCGCTCGGCTCGTCGCCGAGGGCCCTGGCGATGCGCCCCGCGACCGCCTGGGCCGCGGGCCACAGCTCGCTGTGCAGGATCTCCTCCGGGGCGATCGCCTGGCGGGTGCGGCCGTCGGTGTAACCGGCGGTGGAGAAGACGATGTAGGGGCCGACGCCGACCCAGGCGTTGTGCTGGCGCTGGGCCGCCCCGAACAGCTCGGTCGCCGTGCCGGGGAAGGCCACGGGCCGCACCCCCACCCTGTCGTCCACGGCCAGCTGCGCGGAGGCGGCGAGCCGCCGCTCCTCGTCGGCGAGCACGGCGATGCCCACGGTGAAGACGAACGTGGACGTCTGGTCGACGTAGGTGGCCCGCAGCAGCGTGCGGCAGCCGTGCCGGGTGAGCACCGACCCCACCTGCGCGTCGGTACCGGCCGCGCAGGCCACCTCGGGCGCGAGGCCGACCCTGCGGGCGTACTGCTGGACCCTGCTGAGGCCGATGTACTGCAGCTCGACGGGAAAGACCAGATCCGCGGTCCAGGTGTACCAGCGCCTGGCGATGTCGTCGGAGATGTAGCGGGCCTGCTCGGCGGCGGTCAGCGGGCGCGAGCTCGTCTCGCGCAGCAGCCCGACCGCGCCGGTCAGCACGTTGGTGGCGGCGATGGCGAGGATCGTGCCCACCAGGATCAGGAAGATCGTACGGAACCGGACGCCCTGTTCCAGGGCCGCCAGTTCGGCACGCTGAATCGCCGCGCGGTCACGGCCCGCCGCGGGCCAGGAGCGCACGCGGTGCCGCCTGACCGTGGCGCCCTGCGCGGGCGCCCGCCTGGTCCGGCCGTCCCCGGCGGCGCTCACCCGGGAGCCGGACGGTGGCCAGCCGCCGCGAGCGCGGGAGGCCGGGGCTCCCAGATGCCGCTCCGGCTCCTGGGACCGCCCTGACTGCGACATACTCCGATGCTACGTCGCCTGCCCTCTCCGCCCTATCAGCGGCGTGCATTTTCGCGGTGCCGGCTCCGGCGGCGACCTTGGTACCGACCTCGGCCCGGCTCCGGCCGCGACCCGGGTCCGGGCCCGGTGCTCACGGCCAGGGCGCGGTGACCGCGTCGGGCGTGGGTTCCTGGTAGGTCGTCGACGAGCGCGCACGGCCGACGAACACGGCGATCGTGACCAGGCAGGCGATCGCGCCGAGCCCGGCGGCCACGGCCACCCCGCCGTACAGGTTGATCCTGTCCCGGTCACGGTGGACCACCCGCACCGGCTCGACCGCCAGGCCCAGCGGGCGGGCGGGGTCGTGACCACCGGCCCCCTCCGCGGTGAGGGTGTGCCGGGAGATCCTGGCGGCCGCGGCGAGTGCCCGGGTGGCGTTGACGACGCCGAAGCCCATGCCGGTGTCGTAGCCGCCGGTGGGCCGCCGGGTGGCTCCCGCAGTGATCGCCTGGACAACCAGCACGGGCGACATTTCTGGATATTTCGCCTTAATGAGGGCGGCGACCCCCGATACCAGGGCGGTCGCCTGCGAGGTGCCGCGGCCTACCCAGTACTCGTCGCCGGGGCCTGCCCCGAGGATGTCCACCCCCGGCGCGGCCACCAGGACCGAGGGGTTCCGGTTGGAGAACGAGGCACGGCGCAGCCCCCGGTCCGTCGCGGCGACCGAGACCACTCCCGGGAAGGCCGCCGGGTAGGAGTAGGGGGCGTTGCCGCTGGCGTCGGTCTCCTCGGCGCCGTCGTTGCCCGCCGCCGCGACGAGCACGACCCCCTTGGAGATCGCGTAGCGGATCGCCGACCGCTCCTCCCTGGTCGCCAGTTCCTTGGAGATCGACATGTTGATCACGTCGGCACCGTGGTCCACCGCGTACCGGATGCCCCTGGCCACCACGTTCTCGTAACGCTCGGCGGTGTTGAACTCCCGGAAGCCGGGCTCCTCGTCCTCCAGGATGACCCGCACCGACAGCACCTTCGCGCGGGGCGCGACACCGATCACCCCGTCCGCCCCGCCTGGCCCGTGACCGTGCCCGGCGATCAGCGACGCCATGTACGTGCCGTGCAGCCGGAGGGGCTGCACACCCCGCGGGTTGGCCCCGGCGGTGAAGTCCTTACCCTCGATCACCGACCCGACCAGGTCGCGGTGGCCGCTGTCCACCCCCGAGTCGAGCACGGCCACGATCACGTCCTCCCCCTCGGACACCCGCCACGCGGCGGGCAGGTCGAGGGTCCGCAGCACCTCTTGCTGGCTGTCCCTGACGTCGTCGGCCCGCGCGGCCGGGGCCAGTCCCGCCGCCCCCGTCAGCACCACCAGTGCCAGCAGCGTCGTCGCCGCGAGCGCCCCGCGGGCGGCGGAAAGGCGCCTCGGCACGGTCAGCATCGCCACTCCGCGGAGGCACAGTCGGGACGGGCGGGCCTGGTCAGGTCGGCGAGGATCCGGTCGGCGATGTCGCCGGTGAACGCGAACAGGGTGGGCCGCTGCTCGCCGACCGCACTGGCGGGCCGGCCGTCGGTCTGGCCGACCGTGGCCATCACCACGTAGGGACCCGCCTGCCGGACGAGGCCGGCCTGGCGCCCCGCGGAGACGAACCGGTCGGTGACGGTGCCGGGGAAGGCCAGCGCCCTCAGGCCCGGCGAGGGCCGGTCGCCCCTGGGCAGCGCCGCCTTGGCCCTGGTGGCGCCGATCTCGTCGGCGAAGACCGCGACCCCGATGGTGACGACGACCCCCTGGAGCGCGTCGATGTAGGTGGCGCGCAGGATGCCCAGGCAGCCGGCCTCCCGAAGCGCCTTGCGCAGCTTGGCGTCGACCGCGTCGTCACAGCGGGTCTCCGGCGAGATGCCCACCCTGCGGGCCTTCTCCTCGCCCCCCTGCTCCGCGGCGTAACGGACCGTCTTGGGGAAGACCCGCCCGGCGGGCCACGCCTGCCAGCGCCGGGCCACCTCGTCGAGTGCCGCCCGATCGAGCTCCGCCTGGGTCGGCCCCCGGGTGAGCTCCGCTCCGGCGGCGCTGGTCGCCACCCCGGCCACGACCGCGCAGAACAGCGTCAGCGCCGATGCCACGACCAGCGCCGGCCATGAATGCCGTCGCTGACGTGGGACTTCGTTCACGCTCTCGACCTTAATGCGGTGAGGCGGGTGTCATCCGCCGTTCCGTCCATATCCGTCGGAGCGGAAAGCACATGTGGCGGCGGGGCGAGTGCCTCCCGAACGGCAGGGGAACGGCGAGCGCCCCGTGGGGCGCGTGCTCCACGGGGCGCGGGCGGTGAAAACCCCACCGGGCCGGTCAGTAGGTCGGCAGGCTCGGGTCGATGGTCTTGATCCAGCTGAGCACTCCGCCGCCCACGTGGACGGCGTCGGAGAAGCCCGCGCTCTTGATGACCGCCAGGACCTCGGCGGAACGGGCACCGGACTTGCAGTGCAGGACGATCTTCTTGTCCTGCGGGAGCCCCTCCAGCGCGGATCCGTTGAGGAACTCGCCCTTGGGGATGAGCACCGCACCGGGGATGGACACGATCTCGTACTCGTTCGGCTCGCGGACGTCGATCAGGTAGATGTTCTCGTCCGCGTCCTGCATGGACTTGAGATCGGCCGCGGTGATCGTGGAGCCGGAGGCGGCCTCCTGGGCCTCCTCGGAGACCGCGCCACAGAACGCCTCGTAGTCCTCCAGGAGCTGGGTGACCGTCGGGTTCTTGCCGCAGAGCACGCATTCGGGGTCCTTACGGACCTTGACCGAGCGGTAGTTCATCTCCAGGGCGTCGTAGATCATCAGACGGCCGACCAGCGGCTCACCGATGCCCGTGAGGAGCTTGATGGCCTCGTTGACCTGGATGGAGCCGATCGACGCGCACAGCACGCCGAGCACGCCGCCCTCGGCGCACGAGGGGACCATGCCGGGCGGCGGGGGCTCGGGGTAGAGGCAGCGGTAGCAGGGGCCGTGCTCGGCCCAGAAGACGCTGGCCTGGCCGTCGAAGCGGTAGATGGAGCCCCAGACGTACGGCTTGCCGAGGAGGACCGCCGCGTCGTTGACCATGTAACGGGTGGCGAAGTTGTCCGTGCCGTCCACGATCAGGTCGTAGCCGGCGAAGATCTCCATCACGTTGTCCGTGGTGAGCACTTCGTTGTGGATGACCACGTTGACCAGGGAGTTGATCTCCCTGACGCTGTCCGCGGCACTCTCGGCCTTGGGGCGGCCCACGTCGGACTGGCCGTGGATGACCTGCCGCTGCAGATTGGACTCGTCGACCACGTCGAAGTCGATGACGCCGAGCGTGCCCACTCCGGCGGCGGCGAGATAGAGCAGCCCCGGGGAACCCAGGCCACCCGCGCCCACACAGAGCACCTTCGCGTTCTTCAGGCGCTTCTGCCCGGCCATGCCCACGTCCGGGATGATCAGGTGGCGCGAGTAGCGGCGCACCTCGTCGACGGTCAACTCGGCTGCCGGCTCTACCAGTGGTGGCAACGACACAGTTCTGCTCCCGTTTCAGGGGGTCTTGACGATACGGCTAGCGCAGCACGCTCCACTCACAACCTAACCTGGTGCCCTGGTCATTCCCCAACCGGAGTGAGGACCGTCTCACCTATCAGGATCCTGGCCTCGCGGGCCACCCTGTCGGGGAACTCCATCTGGGCCACATGCCCGGCGTCGGGCAGCAGCACCAGTTTCACCTGCGGGAACGTCCGGCCCGCACGGGCCGCCATCCGGGGGTTGACGAGCCGGTCGTGGCGACCGTGCACGACCAGCGTGGGCGCGGTCACCTGGGCCGCCTGCCGCCACAGGTTCGTCTCCCCGCGCCGGAAGTACTCGGCGACGATGCCGCGCGCCGAGTTGATCAGTGCCGCCCCCGCGTACGGGAGGCCGTCCCGGCGGCGCACCTCCTCGATCGCCTCCTTGAGCCGCTCCGGGTGAATCCTCCCCACGTCGGCGTAGCACATGGCGAGCGTGGCACCGAGCCTGCGCTCGGCGGGCAGCAGGCTCAGCCGGCTCGCCGCCCACTCGCCGAGCCTGGGCACGGCGGACAGCGCCACCCGCGCGGGGCCGTACCTGGGCAGCAGGTCGGGCAGGGCCGGTGAGATCAGGGTGAGCGAGCGGACCAGGTCGGGACGGGTGGCGGCGAGCCGCACGGAGACGGCTCCGCCCAGGGAGTTGCCGAACAGGTGGACGGGGGCCCGCGAGACCCGCTCTATCAGGGCGGTGACGGTCCGTACGTGGGCGTCGACGGAGTAGTCGCCGCCGGGCGGCTCGGGCGAGTATCCGGCGCCCGGCAGGTCGACGGCATGACCGGTCACCACGTCGGAGAGCTCACCCATCAGGTCTGTCCAGTTGGTCGCGGAGCCCGCGAGGCCGTGTACGTAGACGGCGGTCTCCGCGGGGCCTGGCGGGGTCGATCGCACGTGGATCCGCTGGTCGCCGAGGTCGACCATCTCGCCCTGCCAGTTGGGGATCGGTTTGTGTACCACGCGTCTCCTCCTGTCGTCCGGCCGCTCTTCCACGATAGTTCGCCTCTCGATACGACAGACGACAGCCCCCGTATGCCACAAAAGGCACATAAGCCTATTTTAGCTAGATATATTTTTATTACACACTTTATCGCCATTAGCTAGACACCCCCTCCAGCCACCCCCTCCCTCGAAGAACAAATGCGACATTAAAGACATTTAATCTTAAATTAGCTGGTAACCATCCAAGATCGACCACAAATAGATAAGGAGAGTGTAAAAGGATTTGATCTCTGTTTATCGGCAGACATGCGAGGAAATCATGACAACCAGGGATGGCTCATCACTCGCCATCTCCGGTAATTCCCGGATGATTCGGTAAGTGCCGAAAATCGGGGCAACCGATCCTTTCAAGGGGGAAACGCAATGCCCAAGTACAAGGGTGTCCTCGCAGGGCTCGCGATCAGCACGGCGCTGACCGG
>NZ_JBEXGU010000037.1:0-67072 GCF_040607515.1 Streptosporangium sp. NPDC005286
CCACCCCGATGAAAGGGCAGGTTGGACAGGGTTGTGCTTCATGCACTGGCTTTTAACACACTGTTGAGTTCTCAAGAAACGGACGCGTACACCGTTGTCCACAGACCCGCGTTCGCGGTGTCCCGAACTTCGGGGCGTTCCATTCCGTGTCACCATCTTATCAGATCTGCCGGGTTTGTGTCAACTTGTCGGCTTCCCGACCATCGACTCAGACCCGCCGAATCCGCTAGGATTGCGACCACCCTGTTTCCAGGGCAACCCCTCTAACTTACTCCAACATCCGGTCGGTGTCCAACTTGTGCAGACACGCCCGATTTGCCAGATTTTCAGAGGGGGCTGCAGGACTTTGCCCTGCCTGAAGAACTCTAGCAGCCTCCTAGGGCCACCATGACCAACTTCCTGGTAACAACTAGGTCTTCCCTGAGACTCAAGCTCTCAAACACGAGAACCCGGAGTCAAAAGACTCCGGGTTCTCGGCTTGTCCCAACTTCCTGACCTGGACTGTTCCCCTCCCAGCCACCGGCTGGAACTCCGGGTCAGGACTCTCGCACTGCTCTCGAACTCAGGCCATCGGCCAGTCAGCTCGCCGGCAACGCCGCCAGCTGAGCGAGCAACCGCGCGATGTCCTGGTCGGCCTGTGCGGCACGGGACCGCACCTTGGTCACCACATCGTCCGGCGCCTTGGCCATGAACTGCTCATTGCCGAGCTTGGCCGCGACCTGGGCCGCCTCCTTACGCGCCACCGCGAGATCCTTCTCCAGGCGCTTACGCTCGGCGGCCACATCGATCGTCCCCGCCGTGTCGATCTCCACGACAACCCCGCTCACATCGAGACGAGCGGTCGCGGCGAACGAATCGGACGGCTGGTCGAGCCGGAGCAACGACCGGATCGCCCCTTCGTGAGAGGCCAGAGCCGTACCGGCGAGCGAGAGCCGCGCGGCGACCCGCTGCCCTGGCTTGAGGCCCTGATCGGAACGGAACCTGCGCACCTCGGTGATCAGCCCCTGCACCGCGATGATCTCCTCCTCCGCCGAGGGATCACGCAATGACTCCTGGACCGTCGGCCATGGCGCGACCACGATCGACTCGTGCCCGGTGACCGCTCGCCACAGTTCCTCGGTGACGAACGGAACCAGCGGGTGGAGCAGACGGAGCAACGAGTCGAAGACATGGCCCAGCACGAGCCGGGTGTGCTCCTGTCCGGAGGCGATCTGGATCTTGGCGAGTTCCACGTACCAGTCGCAGACCTCATCCCACGCGAAGTGGTAGAGCAGGTCGGAGATCTTGGCGAACTCGAAGTCCTCGAACGCGGCGTCCACCGACGCGACGATCTCCTGGAGTCTGGACAGGATCCACCTGTCGGCGGCGGTCAGTTCCTCAACCGGAAGTTCACCCGTCACGGCACCGTTCATCAGCGCGAAGCGAGTGGCGTTCCAGATCTTGTTACAGAAGTTGCGCGACCCTCCTGCCCATTCCTCGCTGATCGCCACGTCGGAGCCGGGGTTGGCTCCGCGTAGCAGCGTGAAACGGGTGGCGTCGGCGCCGAAGCGCTCGATCCAGTCGAGCGGGTCGACGACGTTGCCGAACGACTTCGACATCTTCTTGCCGTACTGGTCCCGGACCATGCCGTGCAGAGCCACGGTCCGGAACGGCGGCTCGCCGTCCATCGCGTAGATGCCGAACATCATCATCCGGGCGACCCAGAAGAACAGGATGTCGTAGCCGGTCACCAGGACGGAGGTCGGGTAGAACTTCGCCAGTTCAGGTGTCCTGTCCGGCCAGCCGAGAGTGGAGAACGGCCACAACCCGGAGGAGAACCAGGTGTCGAGGACATCGGGGTCCTGGACGTAGCCATCGGGTGCCTGCTCGTCGGGGCCGACGCAGACGACCTCACCGTCGGGGCCGTACCAGACCGGGATACGGTGCCCCCACCACAGCTGCCGGGAGATGCACCAGTCGTGCATGTCGTCGACCCAGTCGAAGTAGCGCTTGGCCAGCTCCGGCGGGTGGATCTTCGTCCGGCCGTCACGGACCGCGTCGCCCGCCGCCTTCGCCAGGGGCGAGACGTTGACGAACCACTGGAGTGAGAGCCGCGGCTCGACCACGGTCTTGCAGCGCGAGCAGTGCCCGACGGAGTGCAGGTAGGGGCGCTTCTCCGCCACGATCCGGCCCTCGGCGCGTAGTGCGGCCACCACTGCGGGCCTGGCCTCGAAGCGGTCGAGCCCCTGGAACGGGCCGTGGGCCGTGACCACACCGCGCTCGTCCATGATCGTCAGGGACGGCAGCGAGTGGCGGCGTCCGATCTCGAAGTCGTTCGGGTCGTGCGCCGGGGTGACCTTGACCGCTCCGGTGCCGAAGGCCGGGTCGACGTGCTCGTCGGCGACGATCGGGATGAGACGCCCGGTGAGCGGTAGCTCCACTTCCCTTCCGATCAGGTGCGCGTAGCGCTCGTCGGAGGGGTGCACGGCCACGGCGGTGTCACCGAGCATCGTCTCGGCCCGGGTCGTGGCGACCACGATGGAGTCGTCGCCGTCGCCGTAGCGGATCGAGACGAGCTCGCCCTCGTCCTCGCTGTGCTCGACCTCGATGTCCGACAGCGCGGTCAGGCAGCGCGGGCACCAGTTGATGATGCGCTCGGCGCGATAGATGAGCCCGTCGTCGAAGAGCCTCTTGAAGATCGTCTGAACGGCGCGGGAGAGTCCGGGGTCCATGGTGAAGCGCTCGCGTGACCAGTCGACGCCATCGCCGAGTTTCTTCATCTGGCCGAGGATCCGGCCACCGGACTCCTCCTTCCACTGCCAGACCCGTTCGACGAACGCCTCTCGGCCGAGGTCGTGCCGGGACAGGCTCTCCTTGGCGAGCTCGCGTTCGACGACGTTCTGGGTGGCGATGCCGGCGTGGTCCATGCCTGGCAGCCAGAGCGTCTCCTGGCCGCGCATGCGAGCGCGCCTGGTCAGCGCATCCTGGATCGAGTGGTCGAGTGCGTGGCCGATGTGCAGGACACCGGTCACGTTCGGCGGAGGCAGGACGATGCTGTAAGGCTCGCGCTCGCCGCTCGGATCAGCGGTGAAGTATCCCTCCGATACCCAGCGCTCGTAGCTCCGGGTCTCCACGTCGGCAGGTGTGTACTGGGTGGGCAGCTCTGGCGTCGTCACGATGCCCAAGTCTAGGGATGTCCGCGCACTCGATGTTCCCCAGCCGAAGAGTTGCGACATGTTCCCCCATCTCGCGAGCCCCGCCATGCCATCGGCCCCGCGGACCGGCTGCGGAAATCGTCCGGCGAATGCGCCACCGGCCGGCCCGGCGGAAACCGCCGGAAACGGCGACGCCCCCGCAGGATCTCCCTGCGGGGGCGTCGGCCGTGAAAACCGGTTTGTCCAGGCTGGATCACGCGGACTTCTCGCGCGGCGGCCGCTGCTGCTTGTTGAGTTGGTCACGCGGCACGAGCGTGGGGTTGACGTGTTCGAGAACCGACTCGCGGGTGATGACGACGCGCGCCACATCCTGCCGCGACGGTACCTCGTACATCACCGAGAGGAGAACCTCCTCCAGGATCGCTCGCAGGCCACGGGCGCCGGTGCCGCGCAGGATCGCCTGGTCCGCGATCGCCTCAAGTGCGTCGTCTGTGAACTCGAGTTCGACATTGTCCAGCTCGAACAGGCGCCGGTACTGCTTGACCAGGGCGTTGCGCGGCTCGGTGAGGATCTGGATGAGCGCCTCACGGTCAAGGTTGTGAACGCTCGTGATGACCGGAAGCCGGCCGACGAACTCGGGGATCATGCCGAACTTCAGCAGGTCCTCGGGCATGACGTCCCCGAAGATGTCGGAGCTGTCGATGTCTTCCTTGGAACGGATGATCGCGTTGAAACCGATGCCCTTGCGGCCGATCCGGGACTCGATGATCTTTTCGAGACCGGCGAAGGCCCCACCGCAGATGAACAGCACGTTGGTGGTGTCGATCTGGATGAACTCCTGGTGCGGGTGCTTACGGCCGCCCTGCGGCGGCACACTCGCGGTCGTGCCCTCCAGGATCTTCAGCAGGGCCTGCTGCACGCCCTCACCGGAGACGTCCCTGGTGATCGACGGGTTCTCGCTCTTACGAGCGATCTTGTCGACCTCGTCGATGTAGATGATGCCGGTCTCGGCCTTCTTGACGTCGTAGTCGGCGGCCTGGATCAGCTTGAGCAGTATGTTCTCGACGTCCTCGCCCACGTAGCCCGCCTCTGTCAGGGCTGTGGCGTCGGCGATGGCGAACGGAACGTTCAGCATCTTCGCCAACGTCTGGGCGAGCAGCGTCTTACCGGAACCGGTCGGGCCCAGGAGCAGGATGTTGGACTTGGCCAGTTCGATGCCGTCGTCACGCCCGCGCTCGCCGGACTGCACCCGCTTGTAGTGGTTGTAGACCGCTACGGAGAGAGCCTTCTTCGCCTGGTCCTGACCGATGACGTAGGCGTCGAGGAATTCGTAGATCTCCCTCGGCTTGGGAAGGCTGTCCCACTTGAGCTCAGAGGACTCGCTGAGCTCCTCCTCGATGATCTCGTTGCAGAGGTCAATGCACTCATCGCAGATGTATACGCCGGGTCCGGCGATGAGCTTTTTGACTTGCTTCTGGCTCTTTCCACAGAAAGAGCACTTCAGCAGGTCTCCCCCGTCGCCGATGCGTGCCACCCCAGATACTCCTTTGCGTGGGACCGCCCTGGCTGCCGCGGTCCGTTTCTTCCGACCGGCCCGATACCCGATCGAAAAGTCATCCCGCTTAGGTTTCGACGTTACCGTCTTCTGAGCCCTCAGTGAGCCCCCTAGCGGCGAGTCGCACCGGAACGTGCCCGATTCGGCACGGTTCCGGTGCGATATGCCTCGTTAGGAGGCTACGGCCTTCGCGAGCTTCTTGCGGGACGGGATGATGTCGTCGATCAGCCCGTACTCCTTGGCCTCCACGGCGTCAAGGATCTTGTCCCGCTCGATGTCCTTGCGGACCGCCTCCGGCGCCCTGCCCGAGTGCTGAGCGATGATGCTCTCCATCTGCGCGCGCATCCTGAGGATCTCACGCGCCTGGATCTCGATGTCGCTTCCCTGGCCACCCCCCTCGGTGGAGGGCTGGTGGATCAGCATGCGGGCGTTCGGCAGGGCGAAGCGCTTGCCGGGCGTACCGCCGGCCAGCAGGACCGCCGCCGCCGAGGCCGCCTGGCCCAGACAGACCGTCTGGATCTCCGGCCGGACGAACTGCATCGTGTCGTAGATCGCCGTCATGGCGGTGAAGGAACCGCCCGGCGAGTTGATGTAGATGCTGATGTCACGGTCGGGGTCGAGCGACTCCAGGGTCAGCAACTGCGCCATGACGTCATTGGCCGACGCGTCGTCCACCTGCACGCCGAGGAAGATGATGCGGTCCTCGAAGAGCTTGGCGTACGGGTTCATCTCCCGCACGCCGTAGGACGTGCGCTCACTGAAGGACGGAAGAACGTAACGGCCGTTGATGTCTCCCGGCCGGATCAACTCACTCACCTTGTGCCCCTTCAGGAGACGGCGCCCGTGGAGGGCACCTGTCGAGCGCTGCGCACGACCTGGTCGATGAAGCCGTAGTCCTTGGCCTCCTCGGCCGTGAACCAGCGGTCACGGTCGGAGTCGGCCTCGATCTGCTCCAGATTCTGACCGGTGTGGAACGCGATGCGCTCGGCGAGGGTCTTCTTGACATATAGCATCTGCTCAGCCTGGATGGCGATGTCGGCTGCGGTACCGCCGATGCCGCCGGACGGCTGGTGCATCATGATGCGAGCGTGCGGCAGGGCGTAACGCTTGCCCCGCTCGCCGGCGCAGAGCAGGAACTGGCCCATGGAAGCGGCCAGACCCATCGCGACCGTGCACACATTGTTAGGCACGTATTCCATCATGTCGTAAATCGCCATCCCAGCGGTCACGGAACCGCCTGGCGAGTTGATGTAGAGCCAGATGTCGCGCTCTGAGTCGTCCGCGGCGAGCAGCAGCAGCTCTGCGCAGATTCGGTTGGCGATCTCGTCGTTGACCTGGGTGCCCAGCACGATGATGCGCTCACGCAGCAGCCGCTGGTAGAGCTGGTCTTCGAGCCTGAACGAGCCATTCGGCTGGCTCATCGACTCGGGCCCGGAGCCGGTCGGCTGGTAGAAGGTCGGCGGGCTGGTCACAGCGTCACCTTCCGATGCGTCGTAATCGATTGGCTTTGCTTGTGACCTTAACGCGCGTGGCCTACCGGACATGCCCCCTCAACGCACTGTTCGCTGACGGCGCATGCTGCCCGCCGCCTCCGCACCGTGCCTGGAACCTCCCGCCGCGCGCCTCGGTAAAGGCTCGGAAACCTGAGCCCGTACGGCGTGTCGGAGCTCGCGGGATACGTGTGCGGACGCCGGAAGCGGATCGCGAAGGACCGCTGAGAGGACTTCCGGCGCGAAAAGAGAGGGGGATCGCGGCTCTCAGAGGGCCCAGGAGCCTGCGAACCCCTTGGAAGCCGGGGAGGAACCGGAGGAGTCCAGGAGAGCGCCAGGGCAGCGCTCTGCGGCGCGCTCACCCCCACATCGCCCTCGGCTCGGCCCCGGAGGAGCGGCCGAAGGCCCTGACCGGGACCGGGAGCGCGCGGACGCCCCCGTCACGCTGAGCGCGGCGGGGGCGTCCGGGGCACTCGACGGCACCCCCTCGCTTCGGCCTGGGACTACTTCGCGGCGTCAGCCTCGGGAGCCTCGGTGGCCTCCTCGGTCTCGGCGGACTCCTCACCGTTGATCTCGGTGTAGATGGCCTTGAGGTCGACCTCGTTGCCCGCCTCGTCGGTCACCTTCGCGGCATCGCCGATGACACTCTTGGCCTTGTCACGGACGATCTCGACCATGGCCAGCGTGAGCTGGTCGTTGTCGGCCAGGTGCTGGGCCAGCGTGTTGGGCGCGACGTTCATCTGCATGGCGCGGCGCACCACGAAGTTGGTCAGCTCCTGCTCGCTGACGCCGAGCTCCTCGCTCTTGACGATCTTGTCGAGGACGAAGCCCGTCTTGAGCGCCTTCGCGGCGCTCTCGTCGAACTCGGCGAGGCGCTCCTCCTCGGTGGTCTGGTAGAGGCGGAAGAACGCCTCCTTGCTCAGGCCACTGTCGGCGATCTGGTGCTCGAGGTTGTGCTTGCGGTTGTCGACCTCGACCTTGAGTGCGCTCTCCGGCAGCGGAATGTCGATCTTGCCGAGCAGGGCGTCGAGCGCGTTCTCACGGGCCTGGACGACCTGGTCGATCAGCTTGTTGCGGCGGGCCTGCTCGCTGATGCTCGCCTTGAGCTCGTCAAGGGTGTCGAACTCGCTGGCGAGCTGGGCGAACTCGTCGTCGAGCTCGGGGAGGACCTTCTCCTTGACGCTCTTGACGGTGATGGTGACCACGGCCTCCTCGCCGGCGTTCTCGCCGCCGACCAGGTTGGTGGTGAACTCCTTGGTCTCACCGGCGGACAGGCCGACCAGGGCGTCGTCCAGGCCCTGCAGCACCGAGCCGGCGCCGACCTCGTAGGAGACGTCGTTGGCCTGCTGCTCCTCGATGTTGACACCGTCGATCGAGGCGGCCAGGTCCATGACGACGAAGTCGCCTACGGCGGCGGCGCGCTCGACGCCGGTCAGCGTGGCGAAACGCTGGCGCAGGCCGTCCAGCTGGGTGTCGATGTCGGAGTCGGAGACCTCGGAGACCGGGACGGTCACCTCGATGCCCTGGTAGTCGGGGACGTCGAACTCGGGACGGATGTCCACCTCGGCGGTGAACTCGACCTGCTGACCGTCCTCGATCTTGGTGACCTCGATCTCCGGCTGGCTGACCGGGAAGATCTCGCTCTCGTCGACGGCCTGGCCGTACAGCTTGGGCACCGCGTCATTGAGGGTCTCCTCCAGCACCACCGCGCGGCCGAACCGCTGCTCGATGATGCGGGCCGGAACCTTGCCGGGGCGGAACCCGGGGACGCGCACCTGCTGCGCGACCTTCTTGTACGCCGCCTGCAGGCTCTCACCGAGCTCCTCGAACGGCACCTCGACGGTAAGCCTTACCCGGGTCGGGCTGAGCTCCTCCACAGCGGTCTTCACGGGGTCGTCTCCTTGATCAAACTTCGAGTGATCGCGGGCGCGCCAAGTCGTAGCGGCTATCGCGGCAAGCTCTCGCGCCGCGCCCACATGAGTGGCACCTGGCACAGCCATCGAGACGCGCGAGATTAGGGCACGCTCCACTGCGGCGGGTGTTCAGCGCCGCAGGCCAGTCTAGGGCAGAGCGGCACCTTGGAGCGACCAATGGCCGCTCAGTCCTCCTTGATGATCCGCCTCAGGATGTCGTTCGTCTCACCGGGGGTGGTGCTGACCGCGCACAGCCGTTCCATGACCTCGCTGTAGCGGTCGACATCCTCACGCTTGTCCAGGTAGAGGGCGCTGGCCAGCTGCTCGACGTAGACCACGTCCGGGAGCTCGCTGTCGTTGAAGCGGAGCACGCTGAAGGCACCGCCCTCCGCGCTGTGACCGCCGAAGCTGAAGGGCATCACCTGGATTGTGATGTTCGGCTGCCGCATGAGGTCGAGCAGGTGCTCCAGCTGTGCCCGCATGACGTCCGCACCACCGATGGGACGTCGCAGCGCGGCCTCGTCGATGACGGCCCAGAAGAACGGGCCGTCGGGCCGCCTGAGCACCTGCTGGCGCTCCATCCGCAGGTCGACCCGGCGGGTGATCTCGTCGGGCGCTATGCCGGCGCTCCCCGCGGTGATGACCGCCCTGGCGTACTCCTTCGTCTGCAGCAGGCCCGGCACGAACTGCACCTCGTACGTACGGATCCGGGAGGCTGCCTCCTCCAGGCCGACGTACGTCTGGAACCATGAGGGCAGCAGGTCGTTGAACCGGTGCCACCAGCCTGGCTCGTTGGCTCTGAGCAGCAGATCCATGATCGCCGACCGGGCGCGATCGTCCTCCACCCCGTAGAAGGTGAGCAGATCCGCCACATCGCGCTCTCTCAGGCCAACCCGGCCGAGCTCCATCCTACTGATCTTGGATTCGGATCCGCGGATCAGATGGCCTGCCTCCTCTCGCGAGAGCCCCTTGGCCTCGCGCAGACGACGCAGTTGGGAGCCTAAGAGGATACGCAGAGCTGTGGGACCTGATCCCGGTTGAACCTGCGCCACTTCGCCTCCCTCTCTACTTGGGCCAGCGCACACAGTGTCACTACTTCCGGCCGCTATGACAAGGTCTCAAGTCACTGCCCAATTCGCCAAGTCGCCGACCTAACCGTCCATGCTGCTGCACATTGCAACTGCACGTGCATTTGGGTCTTGCAGCAGACGTTCCAGTGACCCATGATGGCTTAGTGCATATTGGGCTTATGGTGCACAAGCTCTGAAAACTCTCACGTGGTACGGAGACTCACGATGACAGCGGGAGGTACCGGCAGGATGGTGGAGGAGCCAAAATCGGCTGCCGACTACCTGCAGGCGACCCGCGAGGTGGGCTTTGACGAGCTGCTCGAGGCCAACCAGTCCGACGCCACCGCATGCCCTCTGCCCAGCCAGGCCGACTCGGTGAAGACCGCCCGGGACGTGACACGCTCGACGCTCCGCGACTGGGGACTGGCGGAGCTCAGCGATGACGCAGCGCTAGTGGTTTCGGAACTCGTCACCAACGCGGTCCGTTACGCGCTGTGTCCGCCCGGCCAGCCGGGAATCACCCCGATCACGCTCGTCCTGCTGCGTCTCTCGCCCCACGTGCTCCTGGCCGTGATGGACCCCAGCAACGAGGTTCCGACCCCCAAGGAGCCGGACTTCATCTCGGAGAACGGCCGGGGCCTCTACATCGTGGAGACCTACAGTCAGGGCTGGGGCTGGGACTACCTCAACTGCGGCGGCAAGGCCGTCTGGGCCCTCTTCAGCGCCCACCGCTGACGTTCCGCACCGCGCTCCCGCGCCGCGAGGCGATCTTCCAGACATGCGTCATCCATGTGCCCTGCCTGTCTCGCCTGGCCGAGAACTCGCCCCCCGTACAACGAGAAACCGGGCACCGGTCGGAACCGATGCCCGGCATGCGTCGGGGTGACAGGATTTGAACCTGCGGCCCCCTGCTCCCAAAGCAGGTGCGCTACCAAACTGCGCCACACCCCGGTAGGTCGAGTGCGCGCACGCTCCGGAACTCCGGTACGCTTACGCCCTGACGAACGGATGAAGTCTAGACCAGACTGAAGCCGCTTCGCGCGGACGTAGCTCAATGGTAGAGCCCCAGTCTTCCAAACTGGCTACGCGGGTTCGATTCCCGTCGTCCGCTCAGAATGGCAAAAGGCCAGGTCAACCGGCATATGGTTGACCTGGCCTTTTGGGTTTCACGCGCCCGCATCGATCTTCCGTGCCACCTGCGTGCCACTAACTTTCTTTTTTTCTTTTTCCTGTGCCACCGTCAGCGCCTTGCCCAGCGCCGCAGCAATGACTTTGTCCCGGTCTCGGCTCGCGTGTTGGTAGATGAGCGCCGCCCGCGCGGAGGCGTGCCCCATGCGGGACATCAGCTCTTTGAGGCTTGCCCCATTGGCCGCAGCCAAAGTGTTACCAACGTGCCGGAGGTCGTGGAAGCGGAGGCCGGGAAGCCCGACATCCTTGCGAACCTTGTTCCAGATCCGGCGGAATCCCGAACGCCGCAGCAATCCGCCCTTCGGCCCGACGAAGACATGCCCGTTCTCCCCCGGCTCCGCGAACTCGTCCAGGTGCGCCCGCAGCTCCGGAATGATCTCTTCGGGGATGGAGACGACCCGGCGCCCCGCTCGCGACTTGGGCGTGTCGTGGAGGAGCTTGCCCCCGTCGAGTTCGGCCAGCGCGCCGACGACTCGCACAACGCCCTCCTCCAGGTCGAGCTGTCCGCGACGGAGACCGGCGAGTTCTCCCCATCGCAGGCTTGCGAAGGTGCCCAGGAGCACGAGCACCCGGTATCGCTTCGGAACCTTGGCCGCGATCTCCAGGACCTTGGCCAGCGGGATCATCTCGCGTTCGGGGGTGTCCGGCGTGCCGGCTCCCTTGATCCGGCAGGGGTTACGGCGGATCAGTTCGTCATCCACCGCCGTACCCATGATCGACTTGAGGAGCTGGTAAGCCTTGGCCACGGTGGACTGTCCGACGACGCCGAGCCGTTCCTTGCGCCAGCGCCGCACATCGGCCTCTTTGATGTCGGCGAGGTAGCAGTTGCCGAAAGTCGGAGCAAGGTGGTTCTTGAGAAGCCCTCGATACAAGTCCTCGGTTCGTGGCTTGAGCACACGATCACTGATCCACTGGGCCGCGAAGGCGCCGAAGGGGATCTTCCCGGCGTTGGGGTCCGTCCAGTCGCCGCGAAGGATCTCCGCCTCTCTGAGGACCAGCCAACGGCCAGCGTCCGCCTTCGTGGTGAAAGTGTCCGGAGCGCCATGCGAACGCCCGTCTGGCCCCTTGTAGCGCGCTTGGAAGCGCCCGGAAGGAAGCTCACGGATGTTGCCGAACTTGCGCCGGGACTCTGCCATCAGGCCGCCCTACCTCTCCGAGTGGTGGTGATCGGCTCGACCAGCCCGGCAACGATGAACGCCTCAAGGGCCGCTTCGGGGATACGGACGTTGCGCCCGACGTGAACGAAGGCGATCCGGCGTTCTTCGATCAGGCGCCGAGGGAAACGAGGCGTGGTGTTGAGCCGTTCGGCGGCCTCTTCCACGGTGAGCAGCCGCCCCCGCGCGAGTTCCGGGAGGAGCGAGACGGGCTCTTGCCTGGTCTTCCTGGTCACGCCGCCACCCCCAGGACCGGAGTTGCCGAAAGAGCTGGAACAGGGATGCCGTCCGCTCTGGCCTGGAGTTCGGCCAAGCGCGCTTTGGTGCGATGGCGATCGGCGACCCCGCGCAGCAGCCGTTTGGCCAGCGGGGTCCGGGTGGGGTCGCTGGTCGAGACAGGTCGCCAGACGTAGCGGTGGGAGTCGGTCACGGGGTCGTCGGGCAGGCCGAGCATGTCGAGGACCCAGGCCCGGCGGTCGGCCTTGTGCTCACGAAGGGTCTTGTTGGACCACTTGCGCGAGACCAGGACGCGACGGCCCGCGTAGCCGAGGTGTTCGGCCTTGTGCGCCTTGCCCTTGCACCGGCCCGGCAGCATGCCCGCCTTGGCGCCCTTGGGCTGAATGCCGTAGCGGAGCCAGTTCGGGCAGGTGGGCGAGCAGGGTTCGTAGCGGAGTGCTTCGACCATCCGAACGGCGTGGTCACGGCGGGCGAGGTCGTTGGTGGTGGGGTCGTCGGGGTCGAGGGGGTCGCCGAGGTTCTTGGTCAGGTACTTGGTGAGGTAGCCGATGCGCTTGTGAGCGTCCGGTGATCCGGCGACGATGCCCTGAACATCGACCTGGGGACCGAAGCGGACCACATGCAGCGGTTCGGTCTCGTCGTCCTGGTCGAGCTGGTCGAGCGCCTCGTCCCAGGTGGGCAACAGTTCCCCGGTTTCGGGGTCGAGGTAGTCGCCTGCCTGCCCGTCCGGGTAGGTGGCGCCGTCGTCCAGGTCGGCCCGTGGTGCCCAGATGGGCAGGTGGTCACCGTCGAACTTCACTTCATCGACCGAGGGCCACCACACCTGGTGGTAGGTCGCGGCGGCAATCGCCTTGATCTCCGCGCGGGGCATGGTCCCGCGGATTGCCATGTGCAGGTGAGGCGCGAGCCGCTTCTGAGGTTCCACCGTGGCGAAGTACTGCACGTCGTAGCCCGCCACCCGGCGTAGGTTCTGCACGAACCGATCGACGAGCTTGGAGAAGTGCAAGGCGTCGCGGGCCGCCGCCGCGTAGTCGTAGGTGCTGGGATCGACCGGTACGCCCAGGCCGGAGCGGATCTTGCCGTAGGAGGGCAGGGTGAGGGTGACGAACAGCGAGGGCCGGTAGACCCTGCCGTCGGTGGCGATGAAGGTCCGGCCGAGGGTGGTGTCCTGCTTGGTGCGCTTGGGCAGGTCCGGCGCGTCCTGGCGCCGCCTGGTCGAGCGCGAGCGTTTCGGGGTCGTTCGGCCGCCCAGGACGTTGCCCCGCATCCCGGCGGCGTTGATCTCCGCATCGATGCCCGCGATGGCCTCGTCCCAGTCGGCGACCTCTTCCCCGTCCCGCTCGGCCTCGTCGCGCTTGGCCTGGACATCGGCTCGGAACTCGATCAGCCATCGCTGGTCTTCGGTGGAGGGGTGGGGTTCGGCGATCGGTTCGTGGTCGAGGTGCCAGCCTTCCCGGCACTGCGCCCGGCGCAGCTGCTGATTGCGCTTGGCGCACGGCGGACACTTGGCCTCTTGCGTGGTGCCACAGGGGATGTCGAACGGCTCGACGGTGCCGGTGTGGGTGTCCAGGCGCCGCATCTCGATGGGGCGGATGCAGACGCCGTTGAGCTTGGCGACCTCGATGGCCACGTCCAGGGCGACGGGCAGGGTGTCGCGGACGAGGCGGGGCAGGGTGCGGTCTGAGCCGTTCGGCGGGGTGTCGGTCGAGGGGGTGGACGGGTGGGCAGGGGTATCGGTCACATGGCCCCCTTCGGGTCAATCAGGTCGGCGCAGATCCGGTAGGCGTCGCGGTAGGGGTGCTTGCGCAGCCGGGCGGAGTCGAGGTCAACGATCACCGTCACTTCGGCGAGGTCGGAGCCGTCGAGGGTGCGCAGCCGCCGGAAGGGCAAGCCCTCGATTTGGGCCGGGGTGCCGTGCAGGATGATGTGCATCAGGCCGCCCCCTCCATCTCGATCGGCGGGGTGTCACTCGTGACCAGGGCCGCCATGGTCCGGATGTCGGCATCGGAGACGTAGGCCGCGCGGACCCGGATGGGGTCGGGTGAGGTCTCCAGTCGGACGTAGGCGACGCCCGCGCCCTGCTCAGGGATCGGTGAGATGTGATCGGCCAGCGCTCCCCTGTCCCGTGCGCCGTCGCCGAGGACCATGTCCACCTGCTCGGACTCATCCAGCCGGAGCGCGATCTTGTCGGGGAACAGGTTGCGGATGTTCATGACCTCCTTGCGCGGGTCCTGGAGAGCCGCCATCACGCCGAACCCGACCGCGCGACCCTGTGTGGTGAGGGTGGCCAGGGCAGCGGAGATACGGAGCTTGAGGCCCTTGTCGGACTGGTAGGCGGTCAGGAACGCCACCTCGTCAACGAGCACCAGGACGAACGGGTCATCAGGGGTGGGAGTGTGGGAGCGCTGGAGCCCGGCGTAGCGGTCGGCCCGCTCCTGCATGATCTTCACTGCCGCTTCCAGCAGATCCGCGCACGCGGCCGGATCAGCGGCGTACCGGTCTTCGAAGATCTCGCGTCCGTAGGACAGTTCCATCCGCTTGGGATCGAGTGCCCACACCTCAGCGATGCCTGCCCGGACCGCCGGGAGGAGACCACGGATGGCCGACCACAGGAAAGAGCCCTTGCCTGCACCGGTCGCACCCGCGATCAGCACGTGTGTGCCGTGCACCTTGAGCCGGTACGGGCAGCCGTCCTCACACTTGCCGATCTCGACCGGCCCCACCGAGACAGCCACCGGGAGCGGAACCGCCGGCAGCGGGACGGCCAGCGGGTCACGGCGAGGGAAGGTCAGCTGGAGACGACCGGCCCGCACGACAGCCACCCGGCAGGAGGAGGCGCCGAACCCGTGGGCGAGGTGGTCGATGCGGTCGGCCCAGTCCTTGACCGACTGCCCGCTGATCATCCTCACCGTGACCACGTCGGCCCAGGAGGTACAGGAGACGCCGACGAGGTGAGGCAGGTAGTCGCGGCCCTGGAGGTGACGGCCGAGCCCGGAGACGATCATCACCGGTTGCCAGTGCCGCCGGTAGATCCACACCAGCCGCCAGAAGGCCAGCAGTCGCCGGCCCACCCAGTGGTTGAACGAGATCCGATCGAAGAACGGCCACGGGGCGAGGAGTGAGAGGGGAACGGTGACGACGACCAGGGCGACGCGCCAGCCGTACAGGACACCGAGCACGGCGGGAACGGCGAGCACGGTCACCGCGACCGGGTGACGCCAGATGAGCCGGATCGCTCCTGCCAGCAGACGCCACAGGAAGATGGTGATGGTGAGGATGGCCGGGGTACGGACCACGGCCGGGCGGAACACGACGGCGGTGTCGGGGGTCGTGGAGACGAGAGTACGAGCCTCGTCACCGGGCAGCTTTTTGAACATTAGGCTTGAGCCTCTTCCTTGATTCGCTGTCTGGGGAGAACCGAGGGGCCGCCGGAATGCCAGTTCCAGCGGCCCCGCTTGCATGTCAGGCCGCCTTGCCCTGCTCGGCCTGGTCGGAGTCGGCGGACTGTTCGGTGTGCAGGCGTTCGCAGTCGGCCAGGTAGCGCGCGGAAGCGGCGAAGATCTCCCGGGCGAGGTTCACGTCCCGTTCGGTGACCGGCCCGCCGCCCGTGGTGGTGACCGTCATCTGTGCCTCAGTGCTGGACAAGGTCAGGAACGGTCGCTCACCGTCGCCCCCGAACGCCTTGGCCGACACCTCCGAGGTGCAGAAGGAGACATCGAATCGGGTGACGCCCTCACGGATCGACGCTGTGACGTAGGTGTAGGGCAGGTGTTCGCTCACGCCGCCACGTCCTTACCGGCCGAAGCCTTGGCCGGAGCCGCTGCGGTGCGGGGAGCACGCATCGCCGTTGCCCGCAGGGACCAGGCCAGGCGGCCGGTCTTCTCGGCGACGTAGGCGGTGGCGGTCATGCCGTCGAACTCCACCGGGACGAACGGCAGGCCGGGCAGCGGGGGCGGGGGAACCGGCTGGACCGGGGACAGGATCTTGACCGCCACCGTCTTCTGTCCGGCCTTGAGCGTGGGGTCCGCATCCATGACGGCGACCTGCCAGACGAGTTCGCCGGTGGTCTTGTCCTTGGCGTAGACCGTGCGCCCGCCGGTCGAGGCGGTGAAGTCCTTGACCTGCTCGACCTCACCGACGACGTAGCAGCCGTGCGGAAAGACCAAATCGAAGCTGACGGGGATGGGGCCTTGAATGGCCATGATGTGTTCTCCTATTGTCTAGTCGCACTGTCGGTAACTCGTACTGTCGAGTTACAAGCTAACTGATGAAACGCACACTCGACAGTACGAGTTTCCGTCTTGCTATGTGACCTACATCACACTAGAGCGAATAGGTGTCTTCCAGCTCATGGAGCATCCCCGGAAGCGCGATCTCAAGGACCATGACAGGACGAGTCCCGGCGAAGACCCGAGACACCACCCCCAGCACCGCCGCCGCCTTGCCCAGCCCCAACAGCTTGATCTCATCGGCTGTCGGATGACGAGCCGCCAAGCGCTCCACAACGTGATCCAGCCGCAGCCCCTTGACCGCCTGCACGTGCTGACGAATGCCTGCCATCAACGGCAGTGCCTTGCCGAGATCGGTTCCCTCGGCCAGCTCGATCGGACACCACAAGGTGATCAGCTCACACGGCTCGCTGCCGTCACTCAGCAAAACGCGCCGCATCACGACCGGTGCCTCTGCGGGCAGGGCCAGCATCGCCGCGACGCTCGCAGGAGCCGGACGCGACCCCGCCTCCAGCACCGAGGCGCCCTGATTGGCTTCAGGACGATCGAGGACAGCGCGACCAGGCCGGGAGAAGTCCGCCTCAGCCACCGGGGGCGCCGCCTTCACATACGACCCCTTGCCGTGCTCACGGTCGATGAAGCCCCGCAGCTGCAACACCTGAAGCGCCCGCACCACGGTGGGACGACTGACCGCGAACTCCCGGATCAACTGCGACTCAGAAGGCAGCAGAGAACCAGGCGGATAGGTACCGTCCGCGATCTTGTGCCGGATCGCCGCAACGATCTGGGCGTACTTCGGAGGCGCGTATTCCTCGCCGGAAACGGACATCTCAAGAACCCAACTACTCGACTTATCGTCAGCATAGACACCCGTGCCCGGCCTGCATAGCGAACCCCTCCCCCTGGAGAGTACGGCGACGCCGGCCAGTGCCGAGGTTTCCCTCCCGGACCTCGACCACCGAACGCCGCCGCACTCGTCTACGCGGGCAACCGGCGCACCACGATCATGTCCCCGACAGGAAGAGTCGTGATGATCGACGACTGATCGCCGAACTCGCACAGCACCCAGACCCTGCGCACCTCGGTCAGCGGCGGAAAGCCGTGCCATTGCTGCTCGCCGACCTCGGCGACCTTCCCCCACACCCACCCCTGCGCCAGACCTTCGCGCCTATGGTCGCCGCCCCGCACAGGAGCCATCCCGATTCCCGGCGGTCTCGCCGCAGGGCCGTAGGTGAAGGCCAGGTACTCCCCGCCCCGTAGCTCATCGGCCCTGCACACCTCAGCAGGTTCGGCATCCGGCGGCGCCTGGCACTCAGCGCGGCCCATGATGAACCCCAGCGTTCTCCGGGACCAGCCAGGACGGCATGTGCCGCTCCCGAAGATCCGCGTATATGAGCGCGATGCGGTGCGCGGCCCGTTCGGGGTCGGTAGCCGGATGCCAGGCGTAGACGAAGCGACCACGCTGGACACTCCAGCCGGTGCGCCACCAGAACCGGTCGCCGTCGCACCAGACCACCAGGCCCACCCAGACCGACACCAACGCCAGCCCGTACCCGTCGTGGACGTCACAGGCGATCCCCCGGTCGGCGAGCCAGGCCCGAAGCGTCTCCGCCGTCTCCACCGGAGACATCCCCGTGGGAATCAGCGGTTCAGCAGGCCCGGCCACCTCCCTCATGACCGCTGCTCCCGTAGCGCGCCGGATGCGGAATGCAGACCCCAGCACATCGAGCACCGATCACGGACACGGAACAGGGACGCGGTCTCACCGGACCCAGCGAGCAACCCACGTCGAGGACTTACGTACTTCCAACCTCGTCCGCCGCATGAAATGCACTGCTCAACCATGACGTCAGGATTTCCCGAGGCCACGTCACGTCTCGACGGCGTTCATGTGCCGTTTGCGATCATGGCGTTTCACTTTGTCTCTTCTATGTCTCCTATCGCTTCGCATTCATGGATAGCCTGGCGTTGCGAAGCCCCTCCTATTCAAGGCGTTGATCATGACTGGTCGACAGATCATGCTGAAGAAACTCCTACAGCAACGCCATTGGCAGACATACAAGACCTTTTGCAAGGAATATGACAAAGCCGCCAAACTGGTTGATTCAACACTTCAAGGGAAGTGGCCGAGTCGTGCCCAGCTTCACCGCTGGCTCTCCGGAGAACTCAAAGGTCTGCCGTACTCCGATCACTGCCGAGTCCTGGAGACGATGTTTCCCGGCCGGTCCATCGAAGAGCTGTTCTCCCTGAACGATGGCGGAACCCCCGCGCCGCCGATCACAGCCGAGCCGACGAAGAACAGCGGCCACGTCACCGAAATCTGTCCCACATCCCAGATGGCCGACGTGGCGGCCGTGTTCAGCAGCCGATCGGCTTTCGCATCCGCCTATCCGCCTTCAGCTCTGTTCGACACGGCCAGAGAAATCAATGCCGCTGGGCTGTCACTCAACGTGCTCTGCCAGAGCTACCCCGACCACCGGCTTAAGCGACTCCTCGAAAGCGGGACCAAAATTCGGTGCCTGTTCCTCGATCCCCAGGGAAACGCCATCCGCGCCCGCGAAGACGAGGAAGGCTACGAAGATGGCACACTCACCACGCTGACCGCGCTCAATATCAGCATGCTGACCCGTCTCAAGACGAAACTCACCCCGGAGGCGGCCGAACTGCTTGAGCTGCGCGTCTACGACGAGACGATCCGCTTCAACATCCTCATCGTGGACGGGACCACATGCGTGGTCCAGCCCTACCTCCCACAGGCTCGTGGAGTCGACTCACCTACCATCGTGATCAATGACAACACGGCCGCTGATGGGCTGTTCCCCGTCTTCGACCAGGTGTTCACCTCAATGTGGGAGCGGAGCAGCCCCGTATGACCGTCGACGCCCGCGCACTCCTGCCGATCGCCGAGCAGGCCGTCACCATCGCCGGCGAGATCGTGAAGACCCGCCTCCCTGGAACCATCACCGCCAAGGGCGATCGCGACATGGCCACCGAAGTGGACTACGCCGTAGAGCACGCGGTCCGTGACTTCCTGAGCCGCGAGACACCCGAGATCGGGTTCGTCGGCGAAGAGGAAGGGGCCACCGCGGCTGCCGAAAGCGGCCTCAAGTGGATACTCGACCCGGTCGACGGAACCGCCAACTTCCTGCGCGGCATCCCGCTGTGCGGTGTCTCCCTCGGCCTGGTCGACAAGGACATGCCGACCCTCGGAGTGATCGACCTGCCGTTCCTCGGCTTCCGCTACAGCGCGGCCGAGGGGTACGGAGCCCAAGCCAACGGACAAGAGATCCACGCGAGCGAAACCGGTGACCTTCACGCCGCTGTGGTCGCCATCGGTGATTACGCCGTAGGCAGCGGCGCGAAAACGAAAAACCGTCTCCGCCTGGCACTCACCCACGAACTCGCCGCCCGCGTGCAACGCGTCCGGATGTTCGGAGCAGCCTCGATCGATCTCGCCTGGGTAGCGGAAGGCAAGATCGACGCCCTCATCATGCTCAGCAACAAACCATGGGACACCGCCGCAGGAGCACTCATCGCCCGCGAAGCCGGAGCCACCGTCGTCGACCTGGACGGCAGCCCGCACACCATGAACTCCGCGGCCACCATCGCGGCGAGCCCCAAAATCCTCGCTGATCTCATCGAACTCATCGCCGAGGCACGCAAGGACGCCGAACGTAGCGAGTAGCTTGCCGAATTGTTCTTATGGGTTATCAAGGCGGCGGCGCGGCGCGCCGCCGCACGGCCCTCCACCCGCCCGCCGTCCGGGCGTGCGGCGTGGGCGCCGGTCCCGAACGGCGGCGGGAATCGGGCCGCTCGCCGCACCCAGCGCCCGCCGTACCCATCCAACCTGCCGCACCGAGGCCGCGCCGCCGCCTGTAAGGTCTCTTCGAGCACCGCCTCAGAGCGCTACGCGGCACCTCCGGCGTCTTTCGGATCGGCGCCAGCCGTCCGCTTCCGCCGACTGGACTCTCCATTGCCGTTCAGCACCGCGCTCTAAGATCGGCCGACATGAATCGGTTCAGGTTTCACCCTGTGCTTGGCCCCATCATCCTGTCCTTCAGCATGCTGTATCTGGTGATGACGCTTCCCGGTGAGACGGCATCCACAGCGACAGCGATTCGCTGGGCGGGCATGGGGATCACCATGGCCCTGATCGGTATCGGCCTGATGTTGTCCGGCATCTTGGCCGTGCTCATCGAGCGCTTCAAAAACGAAAACCATGCCTCCGGCGGGGGCACTCGGCTCCGGGATGATCGCCCGAATGAATCCGTAGAGCCGTAGATGGCTGAGGTGGGGCCTGATCTTCCCGCCTGCCACGTCCCAGGCAAGCCCAACATCTCGACTCCTCCGGATCAAGGCCGTCTGTGACCGTTGGCGTCCAATGGCCGAGGAACGGCTACCGGCTGACGTACACGCGAAGACGGCCTTGATCCTCCGTCCCCGAGCTGTTGCCCCTCCGGGGTGGGACGAGGCAGACGGGAAGATCCGGCGAGAAGGGGCGTGCGTACGCATGGTCTATCCCTTTGCTGACCTCACACACCAATGGGAGGCTCAGCGCATGAGTGAACAAGAAGATCCTGCCGCACGTCAGGGGAAGGCAACTGACGGCACCCAACCAGTGGACGGGTGGGGGAACGCAACTCTTGCCCTGAGCGCAGCAGTTCCCATCCTCGGCTTCATCATCGAAGAAGAGCTCACGACTAACGCCCTCCTTGGAGCGCTCATCTTCGCGACCGTCGGAATTGGGCTACGTATTGAGGCAGCGATCAAGAGTCGTAGGTGACGTGCCACTCGCGTGCCAGTACGACCGGGGAACAGGGGGGAATCACGGGGACTCACGGACAGGGGAAGACCACCTCTCACCTGCACCGCAGCAGTTCAGGGAGCCGCGTACCGAAATCTTCCAAACTGGCTACGCGGGTTCGATTCCCGTCGTCCGCTCCGAATGGCTTAGGGCCAGCTCAGACCCCTAGTGGGCGAGCTGGCCCTACTGCTTTCCCGGGGCTTTTTCCCGCTTTCAGAGTCGTTATATGAATGATGGTTTCTCCGCGTGGCGGGCGTGTTCAGGGGCGCGGATTCTCTCGCCGGAAACCGATCGGGCCGTCGCGGCCTCGGTGGCGCGGGTGTCGCGAGGAACCGGGACGTCGCGCGCGAGCTGAACTACGGTGGGTGATGAGAACGGCACTGAGTGGATCCGACACGTGGAGGCACCCGATGACCGAAGCCACCCGAATCCTGCTCGACGAGTCCCGTATCCCCCACAACTGGTACAACATCGTGGCCGACCTCCCGGTCCCGCCGCCACCGATCCTGCATCCGGTCACCTCGCGGCCCGTCGAGCCGGACGATCTCATGCCGCTGTTCCCGGTGGAGCTGATCGACCAGGAGGCGAGCGCCGAACGGTTCGTCCCGATCCCGGCGAGCGTCCGCGACGTCTACCGGCTCTGGCGGCCCACCCCGCTGATCCGGGCCCGCAGGCTCGAACGTGCCCTCGGTACCCCCGCGAGGATCTACTACAAGTACGAGGGCGGCTCACCCGCCGGCTCGCACAAGCCGAACACCGCCGTCCCGCAGGCCTACTACAACGCGCGCCAGGGGGTCGGGAAGCTGGTCACGGAGACCGGGGCGGGCCAGTGGGGCTCGGCACTGGCGTTCGCCTGCGCGCAGTACGGCCTGGAGTGCGAGGTGTGGATGGTCCGCGTCTCGTACGACGGGAAACCCGGCCGCAGGAGCCTGATGCGGGCCTACGGCGCGACCGTGCACCCGAGCCCGTCCCCGCTGACGGCGTACGGCGCCGAGGCGCTGGCCCACGACCCCGACTCGCCGGGCAGCCTCGGCATCGCGATCAGCGAGGCCGTCGAGGCCGCGGGGGCCGAACCGGGCACCCGGTACGCGCTGGGCAGCCTGCTGAACCATGTGCTGCTGCACCAGACGGTGATCGGCGAGGAGGCGATCGAGCAGATGGCCGCGTTCGGCGAGGCACCGGACATGGTCGTGGGGTGCACCGGAGGCGGTTCCAACTTCTCCGGGCTGGCCTTTCCGTTCCTGCGGGAGAAGCTGGCCGGGCGGATGGCCCCGGTGATCCGGGCGGTCGAGCCGGCGGCCTGCCCGTCCCTCACCAGGGGCGTCTACGCCTACGACTTCGGCGACGCCGCGGGGCTGACCCCGCTGCTGAAGATGCACACCCTGGGCCACGGCTTCGTCCCCGATCCCATCCACGCGGGTGGGCTGCGCTACCACGGCATGTCCCCGCTGCTGTCGCACCTGTACGAACTGGGGATGTTCGAGGCGGTGGCCATGGGCCAGAACGACTGCTTCGAGGCGGGGCTGCGCTTCGCCAGGTCCGAGGGGGTCGTCCCCGCCCCCGAGGCGGCCCACGCGCTGGCCGAGGTCGTCGCCGAGGCACTGCGATGCAGGGAGACGGGTGAGGAGAAGGTCCTGCTGACCGCGGTGTGCGGGCACGGGCACTTCGACCTGGACGGCTACGACCGCTACCTGTCGGGGCGGCTTGAGGATCTCTCGCTGCCGCAGGACCGGATCGACACGGCCCTGGCCGGGCTGCCCTCCCTGTAGTCCGGCACGCACCGGGAACTCAGGGAGTTCCCGGTGCGGCCTGGTGCGGCCACTTCGTCGGCTAAGCACCGCTAAGTCCTAGTCCATGTGGAAATATCTACGAATCTCTGTTAAACACAGGGTTCGCATATAGATCATTCTTTACAATCCTCCATACCAGCAGTCAGAGTGCCCTGGAGGGAACGTGTCGGAGTTCGACGGCGTCATCGTGGGCGGGGGCCACAACGGCCTCACGTGTGCCGCCTACCTCGCGAAGGCGGGGTTGTCGGTCGCGGTCGTCGAGCGCAACGACGTCGCCGGCGGTGGTTGCAGCACCCAGGAGCTCACCCTCCCGGGGTTTCGACACAACACCCACAGCAGCTACCACTTCCTGGAGGAGGGCCCGGTCCCCGCCGACCTGGAACTCCAGCGGTACGGCCTGAGCTACGTCTATCCCGAGACCCAGCACGCCACGATCTTCCGGGACGGCCGGGCGATCACCGTCTACACCGACCCCAAACGCACCGCCGACTCCTTCGCCCGGTTCTCCAAGGCCGACGCCGAGCGCTGGCTGGAGCTGCACGAGCGCTACGCCGAGGCGGCCAGGGAACTGATGAACGGGTTCCTGTACTCCAGCCCGCTACCACCCCCTGTGCTCGCCGAGCGGCTCAAGGGCGACCTGGGCCGCGACCTGATGAGCTACATGCCGCTCTCGCTGTACGAGGCCGTCGACAGGAACTTCGAGAGCGACCAGGTCAGGGTCCTGTTCAAATCCTTCCTGCACGCCATCTCCATCGAGGACGTGCCGGGCACCGGCGGATTCTTCCCCCGGCTGCTGTCGCGCATCGCCCGGCTCGGCGTGCCCGTGGGCGGTGCGGGGAACGTCGCCAGCGCGCTACGCGCCGTCATCGAGGAGCACGGCGGCACCGTGGTGACCGGCGCCCATGTCGAGCGGATCCTCGTCGATGACGGGCGGGCCACCGGGGTGGAGCTGGCAGGCGGCGACGTTCTCACCGCCCGCCGGTTCGTGGCCAGCGCGGTGGACGCCCCGCAGACCGTCCGGCTGGCGGGCCCGGAGAACTTCGGCCCGGAGATCGCGGCCAAGGTCGAGGACTACAAGTGGGCCGGGCACAGCCTCGTCACCCTCCACCTGGCACTCGACGAGGCGCCGCGCTACCGGGCCGCCGAGTTCGAGCCCGACGTGGACCGGGCCTTCCTCGTCGTGCTCGGCGCCGACGACAGCGAGCAGCTCGGCCGCACCTTCGACCAGATCCATCAGGGACAGCTGCCCGACCGGCTGGCCGGCAACGGCGCATGCCCCTCGCTGTTCGACCCCTCGTACGCGCCGGACGGTAAACACGTGGCCTTCTGGTGGCCATGGGCCCCGTACGACCTCGGTGGCGACGCGGCGAACTGGGACCGTCGGCGCGAGGAGGTCGGTGAGCGGCTGCTCGCCGAGTGGGCCGAGTACGCCCCCAACCTCGCGGGAGGCGCCGTCCTCGGCAGGCGGGTCTTCTCACCGCTCGACATCGAGCGGCACTGCGTCAACATGGTGCGAGGCAGCCACCACGTGGGGGCCTACGAGCCGTCCCAGCTGGGCGGCAACCGGCCGGTCCCCGAGATGGGCCGGTACCGCACCCCCATCGACGGCCTCTATCTCTGTGGCGCCAGCAGCCACCCCGGCGGCTCGGTCTCCGCGGCCCCCGGATACAACGGCGCCAACGCCATCGCAGAAGATCTCGAACTGGCAACCTGGTGGACGCCGGTTCCCGCACCCCGGTGGAGCGAGTGAAGTCCCGTTTCGTCACCAAAGATCCAGCGACGCCAGGGTTCAGGATGGGCAGTCCCGCATCCATGCACGAGCAGCTGTCCCTGCTCAACGCGGCCAGCAAACGCATCGGCAGCACACTGGACATGTTCGAGACCGGCAGGGAACTCATGGACGTCGCCGTGCCGCGCTTCGCGGACGCGGCCGGCATCCTGGTACAGGACCGGTTGGTGACCGAGGGGGAGTTCCCCCAGCAGACCACCGACGGCTCGGCGCTGGTGCGGCGGATCGCGGTCGGCGTGGCCGATCCCGCCCCCGGCGTGTACGCCGCCGCGTTCCCGGTGGACGAGGTGGCCGTCTACGAGTCATGGACCCCCTACGCCCGGTGCATGGCCACCGGCAACCCGATCCTCTACCCCCGCCTGGGGCGCCGGACCGCCGAGGAGATCGGGCGGTTCTGGAAGCGCGACTCGGTGTCGAAGGTGCTGGAGGACAGCTCGTTCCTGGTGGTGCCGCTGAAGGCGCGCGGCCGGGTACTCGGTTTCGTCATCTTCACCCGCCGTCCCACCAGCCAGCCCTTCGACGAGCAGGACGTCAACCTGGCCGAGGAACTGGCGGCCAGGACCGGGGTGTGCCTCGACAACTCCAGGCTCTACAACCGTGAGCGCCGTACCGCGCTGACCCTGCAGAGCAGCCTGCTGCCCGTCGACCTCACCCAGCCGCTGGGCCTGACGATCGCCTCCCGCTACCTGCCCGCCAGCGATCTGGTCGGGGTGGGCGGCGACTGGTACGACGTGATCCCGCTGCCCGGCTGCCGGGTCGCCCTCGTCGTCGGCGACGTGATGGGGCACGGCATCAGGGCCGCCGCCACCATGGGCCAGCTCCGCACGGCCGCCCGCACGCTGGCCAGCCTGGACCTGAGCCCGGCCGACGTGCTGTTCCGGCTCAATCTGATGAGCCAGGACCTGGACGCCAGCCAGATCGCCACGTGCGTGTACGCCACCTACGATCCGGTCACGCGGCGGTGCGCGATAGCCTGCGCGGGTCACGTTCCGCCGATTCTGGTGCGCCCTGGCGGCGAGACCGAGCTGCTGGAGCTGCCGCCGGGACTGCCCCTGGGCATCGGCAACGAGCCCGCCGAGATGCGGGAGTTCACGCTTCCCGACGGCAGCGTGCTCGCCTTCTACACCGACGGCCTGGTGGAGAGCCGCGACCGGGACATCGAGGAGGGCATCAGCGCGCTGCGCGGCCTGCTCTCCGGCCAGGACCAGGACCTGGAGGAGGTCTGCGACCTCACGATCGGCGCCCAGCGGCCGGGGCACGAGCGCGACGACATCGCCCTGCTGCTGGCCAGGGTGTCCGAGCTGACGGAGAAGGAGTTCGTCGAGACGTCGCTGCCCGCCGACCGCCGCTCCGCCGCACAGGCCCGCCGCTTCGTCCGGGCCACACTCGGAGGCTGGGGACTCGACTCCCTGTGCGACAACACCGAGCTGATGGTCAGCGAGCTGGTCGCCAACGCGGTCGAGCACGGCCAGGGCGAGGTCGAGCTACGCCTGTTGCGCGGGCCCACGCTGGTCTGCGAGGTGTCCGACAGCTCCGCGTCCGAGCCGGTGATGCGGGAGGCGTCCACCACCAGCGACACCGGTCGCGGCCTGCACCTCATCAACTGGCTCGCCCACCGCTGGGGCTCCCGCCTCACCCCGAAGGGCAAGATCGTCTGGATCGAGCAGCGGCTGCGTTGACATCCTCTCCGCCCTGCCGCGTGTGCGGCTTCGGGTGGATCGCCGCTTCGCCGCACGGTGCCGGGATCACTCCCGGTCCTGCCCGCGCCCCACGGTCGTCCGATCAGACCGGCAACGTCACCGGCCTGTTCCCGCGCCGTTGACGTGCTCGGCGTGGGAACAGGCCGGTTGGTGTGCGGCGTGTCTTCGCGGCCGCGCGGCTCAGCGAACCTGGTAGATCGCGGTGGTGCCGCTGACCTCGTTGCCCACCACCAGGAGCGCGTGGCGGGTCGGGCTGTCGGAGGCGGAGATGAACAGCACGCCCTCGGGGCCTACGTCCCCGGCGGTGCCGTCCGCGACCGAGCCGGCGAAGTCGCGGGTGTTGAGGTATCCGGCCAGGCTCGGCGCCCGGGGATTGTCGATGTCGTAGGCGACGATCCCGCCGACCCGCTCCAGCCCGGCGAAGGCGTAGGTGCGGCCGCGCACCTCACCGACCGCGACCCCCTCGGGCTCGGGGCCCTTGTTGTCACTGCGGCTGTCGAAGGAGTCGTTCGCCTCGTTGTCGGCGTTGAACGCCTCGGGCAACTCCTTGGCGACGAGCCGCTCCAGCTCGTCGCCGGAGTCCCAGACGAGCTCTCCGGAGGCGGACCTGATCGAGATCGAACGGGCGCCGAACGCGTGCAGCTCGGTGTAGGCGCCGCTCGCGTCCCTGGGCGAGTCGACGGCCACGTTCAGCCGGCCGAGCTCGCCGTCCTTCTTGAGGTTCTCCGCGTCGGGCATCGCGAGGTTCAGCGACTTCACCCTGACCTCGTCGGCGTGGCAGCCCCAGTCACGCCCGTCACCCTCGTTCGCGGTGACCAGGTAGGTGCGCCCGCGGTCGCGGAAGTGCGCGATCCCGTCGGGCTGGTAGAGGCCCTTCACCGGCCTGGGCCTGATGTCGATCTTCCCGTCCCTGTCCGAGGCGTCGAAACCGCTCTTCGACCAGTCCTTCAGGCCCAGCGGGACGACGTCGCGGACCTCCACCCGCTTCAGGTCGACGATCGCGAGCGCG
This sequence comes from Streptosporangium sp. NPDC005286, assembly GCF_040607515.1. NCBI lineage: Bacteria > Bacillati > Actinomycetota > Actinomycetes > Streptosporangiales > Streptosporangiaceae > Streptosporangium > Streptosporangium sp. NPDC005286. The sequence goes on from NZ_JBEXGU010000037.1 coordinate 27,063, forward strand.
TTGTTCTCCTGGAGGGTGACGTAGGCGGTGTCACCGTCGACCGTGACGTACTCGGGTTCCAGGTCCTGGGCGGCGGTGGCCCCGGGACCGGTGATCCGCACCCCCTTGGCCCGCAGTCGCTCGGCGTCGAACTTCTGGAACCCCGCGGTCCGCACCGTCCAGCGCTTCAGATCGACGACGCTCACCGAGCCCTCGGGGTCGACCTTCTCCCCCTCGCAGTAGGAGGACGGCTCGCCCTCGTTGGCCACGACCACCCGGTGCCCGTCGGGGGTGAAGGTCACCATGTCGGGCAGCGCGCCGACGGTCACCTGCTTGAGCTTCTTCCCGCTCCGGGCGTCGAAGAAGGCGACGGTGCCCGGGTCGGTCTTGACCGCGGCCTGCTGGGCGACGGCGACCAGGCCGTCGCGTACCGCGACGCTGTTGGCCCCGGGGGTGGCCAGGGTGGCGACCTTGCGAGGCTTGCGCGGGTCGCGGATGTCGAGCACGTCAACGGTGCCGGCCTGCGCGTTCACGACGAACACCCGGCGGGTCTTGGCGTCGTACGCGGTGATCTCCGAGGCACCGGCGGCGACGGTGCCGGTGGTGTAGCGGCCGAGGAAGGTCAGTTCGATGCCTCGGGGGCCGGATTCGGCGGCGGCAGGGGCCACGGCCGCGGGCAGCAGGATCAGGCCGGTGGCCGCGGCGACGGCCGCTCGGGTGAAGGTCGTGGTGCGCATAGGAGAGATCCTCACGACATACCGTGACTCTCCCCTGACGCCGAGATGACCGGGAGATGAAGCCGTCCGGTCGGATGCGCTCCCGGACGTGCCGGTCATGTCCATTGACGCGATGACTACTGGCGGGCCAGGGGTTACGGTCAAGATGAGGGCCGGGAGAGAACCCGGGAGGGCATCGGGAGGGCATGATGACCATCGACGTACCCGAGGCTTACCGTCGCGCGCTGGACGACTTCGGCGCTCTCGTCCACCGGATCGGCCCCGACCAGTGGGAGAATCCGACGCCGTGCGTCGACTGGGACGTGCGCTCCCTCGTCAACCACGTGGTCGGCGAGAACCTGTGGGCTCCCGAGTTGCTGGCCGGGCGGGCCCACGCGGAGATCGGCGACGCCTTCGAGGGCGATCTGCTCGGCGACGACCCCATCAAGGCGTTCGACACCTCGGCCGTGCCCGCCATCCAGGCGGCGATCGATCACCGGGTCCTCGACCGCGTCGTCCACCTGCCCTTCGGCGACGTGCCCGGCCGGGAGTACATCACCGAACTGTTCGCCGACGCCCTCATCCACACCTGGGACCTGGCCCGCGCCATCGGCGCCGACGAGCGGCTCGACCCGGAGTTGGTCGCGGCCTGCGCCACCTGGTTCGCCGACGCGGAACCCGGCTACCGGCAGACCGCGGCCGTCGGGGAGCACCAGGCCGGAGAGCACCGGAAGGTGCCCTCCGACACCGACGCGCAGACCCGGCTGCTGGCCTCCTGGGGCCGCCGCGCGTGACCGCCCGTCCCCGTGGACTCGGCCTCTGTGATCAGTACGGCTAGCGAGCGGTCGGCCGCTTGCCGTGGTTGGCCTTGTGCTTCTTGCGGGCCTTGCCCTTACGCGATCTTCTGGCCATGCCGACCACCCCTTCCCTGAGGTCCTTCCAGGTCCCGCGAGTGCCGGTCTCCGTGATTCCGGACCCGTGATTCCGGACCCGTACGGGACTCGATGCCACCGGTTCAGACCTTCACGTTCCTCCTGCGACGCCCGGCGCACAAGGCCCGAACCGCGATCCGCCCCGCTCCGGTGGGTGCGTTGCCCCAACCTTGACGATCAGCGCCTCCCGCACCTGAGGATCCTCCCCTCCGGCCAGGTTCTAGGCTCGCCCTCATGCGCGAGAAGCTGATGGCCCGCTGGCTGTCCCTGTCCGGCCCCGAGGCCGAACCCCTCGGCCGTGAACTGATCACCCGGTACGACGAGCCGCACCGCAGGTATCACACCACCACCCACCTGGAGGCCGTGCTCGCCCACATCGACACCCTGGCCTCTCATGCCGAGCACCCGGACCTGGTACGGCTGGCGGCCTGGTTCCACGACGCCGTCTACGACCCGCGGCGCGGCGACAACGAGGAGCGGAGCGCCATCCTGGCCGAGCGCGCGCTGCCGGAGATGGGGCTCTCCCCCGAGGCGGTGGCCACGGTCGCCCGGCTGGTCAGGCTGACCGTCACGCACGCCCCCGCACCGGGCGACGCGGACGGGGCCGTGCTGTCCGACGCGGACCTGGCGATCCTGGGCGCGTCGCCGAAGGTCTACGCCGCCTACGCGACCGCCGTGCGCGAGGAGTACGCCTTCGTGCCCGACGACGCTTTCAGGTCCGGCAGGGCCGCGGTGCTGCGCTCGCTGCTCGACCTTGCGGCGATCTTCCACATCGCCGATCTGGAGGAGGCGGCGCGGGCGAACATCATGGCGGAGCTTGAGCGGCTGTGAGCAGGTGACCACCATAATTCAACAGTATTTCCCGGTACCCGCCGTGGTATTTTGGTGGAATCTGGTGAATTAAAGGGAGTGAGTCAATGCTCGCCCAGCAGCGGCAGCAGGCGATCCTGGAGAGGGTGCGGAGCAGGGGCGGGGTCAGGGTCGCCGATCTCGTCCGGGAGCTCGGCGTGTCCGACATGACGATCCGGCGCGACCTTGAGGTGCTCTCCGAGCGCGGGCTGGTGGAGAAGGTCCACGGTGGCGCCACCGCCACCGGGTCCGGCTCGACCGAGGAACCGGGCTTCGCCGCCAAGTCGGCGCGCCAGCAGGCGGAGAAGGAGACGATCGCCCAGCAGGCCGCCCGGCTCGTCCGGCCCGACACCGCCATCGCACTCTCCGCGGGAACCACGACCTGGACGCTCGCCCACCACGTGACCGACGTGCCCGAGCTGACCGTGATCACCAACTCGATCCGGATCGCCGACGTCTTCCACCGCTCCCCCAGGGCCGATCGCACGGTCGTGCTCACCGGCGGGGTCCGCACCCCCTCCGACGCGCTGGTCGGCCCGGTCGCGGTCACGGCGATCCGGGGACTCCACGTCGACACCCTCTTCCTCGGCGTGCACGGGATGAGCGCCCGAGCCGGGTTCACCACGCCCAACCTGCTGGAGGCCGAGACCAACCGCGAGCTGGTCGCCTCCGCGCACCGCCTGGTGGTGCTCGCCGACCACACCAAGTGGGGCACGGTCGGCATCAGCACGATCGCCGAGCTGGCCCAGGCCCACATCGTGGTCACCGACTCCGGCCTGGCCGAGGAGGCCCGCGAGGAGCTCGCCGCCTCGGTGGGAGAGCTGATCATCACAGAGCCACAGCAGGAGAGCGAGAGCGTCGGCCGATGAAGCGTACGATCACCCACCTGGCCGACGGCCGGGAGCTGTTCTACTTCGACCGCCGCGACGACACCGACCGCGGAGCGGTCGACAGCCGCGACCTGCCGCCCCGCCCCGCCGCCTCCGAGTTGCGTTACGACCCGCTGACCGAGGAGTGGATCGCGGTGGCCGGACACCGCCAGGGCCGCACCTTCCTGCCCCCGGCCAGCGAGTGCCCGCTCTGCCCTTCCACCTCCGGCAACCTCACCGAGATCCCCTCCGCGGCCTACGACGTGGCGGTCTTCGAGAACAGGTTCCCCTCGTTCTCCACCTATCTGGGCGACTATCAGCAGGTTGGCGGGTTGAGTGAGGTCCGCCCCGGGATCGGCCGCTGTGAGGTGGTCTGTTTCACCGCCGAGCACGACTCCTCATTCGCGATGCTCCCCCCCGAGCAGGTGGAGCTGGTCATGGAGGCCTGGATCGACCGTACGGCGGAGTTGTCGGCGATGCCGGGCGTGGAGCAGGTGTTCTGTTTCGAGAACCGGGGAGCAGAGATCGGCATCACCCTGGCCCACCCGCACGGCCAGATCTACGCGTACCCCTACGTGACCCCGCGCACCAAGCTGACCCTCGGGGCGGCCGGGCGCCACCGGGAGCGGACCGGCGGCAACCTGTTCGCCGACGTGCTCGCCGCGGAGCGGGAGGCCGGGGTCCGGGTGGTGGCCTCGAACGAGCACTGGACGGCGTTCGTCCCGGCCGCGGCGCGCTGGCCGGTGGAGGTTCACCTCTACCCCCACCGGCAGGTCCCCGACCTGGTCGGACTGGAGCCCGCGGAGCGCGCGGCGTTCGGACCGCTCTACACCGACGTGCTCCGCCGCCTCGACGGGCTGTTCGGCGTGCCGATGCCCTACATCGCGGCCTGGCACCAGGCGCCGGTCAACACCGGTCGCGACCTGTCGTACGCGCACATGGAGCTGTTCAGCATCCGCCGCGCGCCGAACAAGCTGAAATATCTCGCCGGCTCCGAGTCGGCCATGGGTGCCTTCGTGAACGACGTACTGCCCGAGGAGGCAGCACACCTTCTGCGCTCTGTTGTCACGAACTAATCACCAATTGGTCTCGTCTTGAAGTCGCGTGACCCTGTGTTTACCACTACTATCCTTCCCACATCGGCTGCAACAGCCGATATGCCTAATCCCAGGCGCATCGCCCGGGAGCCGGGGAACCACCGCACCTGGGGTGAAACCACTTCGGTGGAAGGGCGTTCTCCAGCCCGAACCCGTCAGCTAACCCGGTAGGCGGAAGGAGAGGAGAGTTCGTGGCGGCCCCGTCCCCCACGTTCCGTCGGCATGCGGCTCTGGCCCTTTGTTTGAGCCTGGTCGCCACGTTCACCCTCGGTGCCCCCACCGCGGGAAGCGCGGAACCCAAGCCGACCGAGGCCAAACTCCGCGCCGAGCTGGCCAAGCTCGGCAAGAAGGTCGACGGGCTGATCGAAGCATACGCGGCCAAGCGCGAGTCCCTCAAGAAGGCACAGAAGGCCGAGGCCGTCGCCAAGCAGAACCTGGCCAGGGCCTCCGACCTCTACGCCAGGGCGGAAAAGCAGGTCGACTCCATAGTCCAGCTCCGCTACCAGAGCAGCATCGGAGGGCTGCCCGCGCTGCTGTTCGCCGACGACATGGGTGGAGCAGCGGTGATGGAGCAGCTCACCGCCCAGCAGAGCGCGCACCTGCAGGGCTTCGCCGAGAGCTTCGAACGCAGGAAGAGGGCGACCGAGACGGCCGCCAGGCTCACCGACGAAATCGGTGAGGAGGCCAAGGAGATGCAGACCCAGCGTGACGAGGTCGAAGATCTGATCAAGGACATCAAGAACAGGCTCGACCAGCTCGCCCCCGTCGGCTCCGGGCGCCGCGCCGACGGCAGCTGGGCCCCGCAACTCCCCACCGGCGCCGACAACATCACCGACCGGACCCGGATCATGCGTGAGGCCGTCAAGAGACGCTTCAACCTCCCGTACGCCGTCGGTTGCTACCGGTCCGCGAACGACGGCGGCGAGCACCCCCTCGGCCGCGCCTGCGACTTCATGATGAGCACCGGCGGCACGATGCCCTCAGCCGCCAACCTCCGGCTCGGCGACGAGATCGCCGCCTGGGCCATCAAGAACAAGTCCAAGCTCGGAGTGAAGTACGTGATCTGGCGCCAGCGCATCAACCACGGCTCCGGCTGGAGAACCATGTCCAACCGCGGCGGCATCACCGCCAACCACTACGACCACCCGCACATCTCGATGTACTAGAAGGGATGCATACACGAGCTGAAATGATGTTCGTGTCGGTAGGTGATCACGCAGAGGCAGGCCGCCGGTTCGGGAAGGCCTGACCGCGGCTGGGGCCGGCGAGCTTGGTGATCATTGCGGCGACGGGTTGACGAGCCTGCCTTCGTAGGCGGCGATGACGAGCTGAGCCCGGTCCCGGGCGTGCAGTTTGGCCAGGAGTCGGCCGATATGGGTCTTGACCGTGCCGACGGTGAGGTGCAGGTGCTCGGCGATCTCGGAGTTGGACATTCCCCTGCCGATGAGGGTGAGCACCTCGCGCTCGCGCTGGGTGATGTCGTCGAGGTCTCGCGCGGCCGAGGCGGGGTGGGGGCGTCGCAGGAATTCGGCGATGAGCCGACGGGTGACGGTGGGCGCGAGCAGCGCTTCGCCGGCGGCGACGACTTTGATGGCGGCCAGGAGCTCGGTCGCCGTGGCGTGCTTGAGGAGGAAGCCGCTCGCACCTGCCCGTAGCGACGCGTAGACGTATTCGTCCTGATCGAACGTGGTGAGGATCAGTACGCGGATGCCGGCGTCGGCCGGGTCGGCACAGATACGCCGTGTCGCCTCGATGCCGTCCATGTCCGGCATCTTCACGTCCATGAGGACGGCGAGACGGGCACGCGCCACCCTCCGGTGGGCGGTCGTAAGCGGGTCAGTTGCGGCCGGTGGAGCCCTCGGGTGGGGCGGGGGCGGTGGAACCGCGTACCACCAGTTCGGTGGCGAGTTCGACGTGGTGGGAGTCGACTCGTTCGCCTGCCGCCAGGCGCAGGGCCGTGCGTACGGCGACGCCGCCCATCTCTCGCAGCGGCTGGCGTACGGTGGTCAGCGGGGGCGAGGCCATACAGGCGACCTGGGTGTCGTCGAAGCCGACGATGCTGAGATCCTCGGGCACGCGCAACCCTCGCGCCCTGGCCGCCTCCAGCACGCCGAGCGCGATGTCGTCGCAGCCGGTGAAGATGGCAGTGGGGACCTCAGGCAGGTCGAACAGGGCCGCGCCGCCCGTCACACCCTCCTGGTAGCGGAAGTGCCCCGCCCGTACGTAACCCGGAGGAACCGAAGCGCCTGCGGCCTCCATGGCGGCGCGGTAGCCGTGTAGCCGGGCCTGGTTGCAGGCGGCGGTGGCCGGGCCGCCGAGGTAGGCGATGCGCCGATGTCCGAGCGTGAGCAGGTGCTGCGTCGCGGCCAGGCCCCCGGCGAAGTTCGTCGAGCCGACGCTGGTGACCCCCCTGGTCTGCGGCAGGTTCAGCGGGTCGATCACGACCAGTGGCAACCGCACGCGGGACAGGGCGGCGAGCTGCCCGGCGGTCAACTCGCTGGTGATGGCGATCAGGGCCCGCCGTCCGGCCGTGACCAGGCCGCGCGCCCAGGCTCCGGCGCGGTCGGCGTTCGTCCGGATGCTCACCACGATCGCCGCGTCGACCTCGGCCCCGGCCTGCACAGCGCCCTGGACGATCTCGGTCGAGTACGCGTTGAGATCGGCGTCCAGCTCCACTTCGATCGTGTCCAGCACGGCCGCGTCGCCCCGGCGGCGCTGCGGCGGCGCGACGTAGTCGTGCTGCTCCAGCAACGACTCCACGAGGGAGCGGGTCACCGGGGAGACGTCACCTCGGCCGTTGAGCACCTTCGACACGGTCGCGACCGACACGCCCGCCGAGGCCGCGACCGTGGCCAGCGTGGCCCGTTTAGGACTGGCCGGCATCTGTTCCTCCCTGCTGTGTGGCGGAAGAGCCCGGTCTCGGTTCCACATCCACGCGGGTGACCAGCCGGCGGCCCAGGCCGACGTGACGCAGCGGACCGGTCAATCGTATGTGGCCCCGGCAGGGCAGGTCGGACGCCGACGTGCCCACGAGCACCTCAAGGTCCCCCGGTTCGACGATACGCCGCAGGTCGCGCCCGGTGAACGCGGTCCGGTCGGCGGGCACGGTGAAGGTCGCCAGGGCGCTCGCGCCGGGCTCCAGCCGGACCCGGGCGAACCCGGTGAGCTGCCGCACCGGTCGGGTGACCTGGGCGACCACATCGTACAGGAAGAGCTGGACGACCTCCTCTCCCGCCCGGCCCCCGGTGTTGCGTACCCGCACCGACACGGTGAACTCGCCGTCGGTGGGCACCTCGGCGTCGCTGATCCGCAGGTCGTCGATCTCGAAGGTGGTGTACGAGGCGCCGTGCCCGAACGGGAACAGCGGGGTCGGGTCGAGATTGCTGATGCCGTGGCTGTTGGAGCCCAGCGGCGGCTGCAGGTAGGTGCCCGGCTGCCCGCCCGGGCCGCGTGGGATCTGCACCGGCAGCTTTCCGCTGGGCTGCACCCTGCCGGACAGGACCCCGGCGACGGCCGCCCCGCCCTCCTCGCCGGGCATGAACGCCTGGACGAGCGCGGCGGCCGTCCCGGACACCCGGCCCAGCGCGTATGGACGGCCCGAGACGACGACCACCACGACCGGCGTGCCGGTGGCGGCCAGCTCGGCCAGCAGGTCCTCCTGCACGCCGGGCAGCCGCAGGTCTTCGGCGTCGCAGCCTTCGCCCGACGTACCCAGCCCGAACATCCCCGCCAGGTCGCCGACGACGGCCACGCACACGTCGGACTCACGGGCCGCCTGGAGCGCGGCGACGAAGCCGGAGCGGTCGTCGCCCCGCACGTCGCAGCCTGGCTCGTGGATCAGCTCGGCATCGGGCAGCTCGGCCCGCAGCGCGTCGAGCAGGCTGGGTGCGGCCACGCCGAGCCCGAGCCCCGGATGACGGGGCAGCACGTGGTTGGGGAAGGCGTAGCAGCCCATGAACGTGTGCGGGTCGTCGGCGCAGGGGCCGACCACGGCCACCCGGCGCGGCCCCGGACGCCCCTCGCCGAGCAACGGCAGCGCGGTGCCCGCGTCGAGCAGCACGATCGACCGCTCGGCCAGTTCCCGGGCCAGTGCCCGGTTGGCCGGCGAGTCCAGGTCCACGGCCCGTGCCCCGGCCACCGACTTCTCCGGCGTCCAGTCCGGGTCCAGCAGTCCGAGCTGCACCTTCTGCGTGAGCAGGCGCCGGGCGGCCCGATCGACCAGGGACTCCGGCAGCTCGCCCCGCCGCACCCGCCCGGCGAGGTGCTGGCCGAAGCCGAGCGTGTCGGGCAGCTCGACGTCGATGCCCGCGGTCAGCGCCTGCACCCCGGCCTCGTCGGTGTCCGCGGCGACCTGGTGCGTCGTCGCGAGGAACGGGATCGCCCAGTAGTCCGACACCACCGTCCCGGTGAACCCCCACTCGTCGCGCAGCAGGTCGGTCAGCAGCCACGAGTCGGCCGCGGCGGGAACGCCGTCCACGTCGGAGTACGAGTTCATGACCGAACGCGCGCCGCCCTCGACGATGGCGGTCTCGAACGTCGGCAGGATCATGTCCATCAGCTCGCGCCGGCCCATCGGCACCGGGCCGTGGTTGCGGGCCGCCCGGGAGGCGGAGTAGCCGGCGAAGTGCTTGAGCGTGGCGATGATCCCGGCGCTCTCGAGGCCGCGCACGTAGGCCGCGCCGAGCATCGCGACGAGGTACGGATCTTCACCCATGGTCTCCTCGACCCGGCCCCAGCGGTAGTCGCGCACCACGTCCAGCACCGGCGACAGGCCCTGGTGGACGCCCACGGCGCGCATGTCCCGCCCGATGGCGGCGGCCATCCGCTCTACCAGGTCCGGGTCGAACGTCGCGCCCCAGGCGATGGCCGCCGGGTAGACGGTCGCGCCGTAAGTGGTGAAACCGGTCAGGCACTCCTCGTGGACCAGCGCCGGGATGCCGAGCCGGGAATGCTTCACCACCTCGGACTGCAGCCGTACCACCTCCGCGGCGCCCTCCGCCGCGGTCACCGGAGCACTGCCGAACACCCGCGTCAGGTGGCCGAGCCCGTGGCGGATCGCCTCCTCGAAGGGCACCCTCCCAGAGGCCGCGAAGACGTCCTGCATCGGGGCCACGTTCGCCGGGCCTTCGGCCTCCCCCTCGGGCTCCCCGCCCTGGTCGGCCTGCATGTCGTTGCCGAGCCACCGGCTGCCGAGCTGGCCGATCTTCTCCTCCAGGGTCATCTCCTCAAGGAGGGCGTCGACCCGGTCGGCCACGGGGAGTGCCGGGTCCTGCCACGGACGGAGGATCCGGCCCGCCGCGGAGGCCCCATCTAGCGCCGTCATCTGCTCTCTCCTCAAGAAAAACTCATCCGGACAACTTTCCGAAACTTTTCGGTGTGTTGCGGTAGCCCTGCTCGAATCCTGGCGCACCTCAGATGACCAGGAAAAGCCCCAGATGAGAGTACATTACATACCTTACATACGAAGCTCATGCCGATATGAGGCCACCCCTTGACAGGCAAGTAGCGGAAATCTAAATTTGCGTGCCACGCGGCCTGTTTCGGAAATGTTTCGACATGCTGGGCTCAAGAAGAGCGGATGCCTGGCAGCGGAGGTGCTGATCCACGACCGACGACCACCGCCACTGATGTTTCACACGGAGCCGCGCCCAGCTCGGCATTCGACATACGGAGATCAGCGTGGAGTCAACGACACCATCTCGCCGCACCTTCCTCACCCTCTCCATGGGCATCCCCCTGGGAGCCGCGCTGGCGGCCTGTGGCACTTCCGGCCCCACAGCGGCGGGCGGAGGCGGAGGCGGTGGGACCAAGGCCACTTACTGGTACTTGGCGGTCCAGCCACAGGAGGGCGTGCGCACCCGGGCCGTGGAGCGGTTCAACAAGGCCAACCCCAACGGGCAGATCACCGGGACGATCCTCCAGAACGACGCGTACAAGACGAAGATCAAGACGGCGATCGGGGCGGGCCAGGCCCCCACCATCATCTGGGGTTGGGGCGGCGGGACCCTGCGCACGTACGTGCAGGCCGGCCAGGTGGAGGACCTCACCTCGTGGTTCGACCAGAACGCCGCCGTGAAGGACCGGCTGTTCCCCTCCTCCTTCGGGGCGGCCACGATCGACGGCAAGATCTACGCGATGCCGTGCGAGACCATGCAGCCCATCGTCCTGTACTACAACAAGAAAATCTTCGACCAGGTCGGCGTGCAGCCGCCGGAGTCGTGGGGCGACATCATGGCCCTGGTCCCCAAGTTCAACGCCGCCGGCATCGCCCCGTTCTCCCTTGGAGGCCAGTCCCGCTGGACGAACATGATGTGGCTGGAGTTCCTCTTCGACCGCATCGGCGGCCCCGAGGTGTTCCAAGCCGTGTTCGACGGCAAGAAGGACGCCTGGTCCCACCCCGCCGCCCTCGACGCCCTGACCAAGCTGCAGGACCTCGTCAAGGCGGACGGGTTCATCAAGGGCTTCTCCTCGATCACGGCCGACTCCAACGCCGACCAGGCCCTGCTGTACACCGGCAAGGCCGCGATGATGCTGCACGGCGGCTGGACGTACGGCAGCATGTCGACCGACGGCGGTGACTTCGTCTCCGGCGGCCACCTCGGCTACATGAACTTCCCGCCGGTCGAGGGCGGCAAGGGCGACCCCAGCAACACCGTCGGCAACCCGGGCCAATACCTGTCGATCTCGTCCAACGCGACCGCCGAGCAGAAGGAGATCGCCAAGAAGTTCTTCGCCACCGCCGTGCTCAGTGACGAGGAGGTCAAGGAGTGGGCCGGCACGGGCGCGGTGCCGATCGTCAACGGCGCCGACAGCGCGTTCGCCACCGCCAAGGACGCGGACTTCCTGAAGTTCGTCTACGGCATCGCCAGCAACGCCAAGTCGTTCGCCCAGTCCTGGGACCAGGCGCTCAGCCCCACCGCAGCCGAGGTGCTGCTGGACAACATCGCCAAGCTGTTCCAGCTGTCGATCACGCCGCAGCAGTTCGTGTCCAACATGAACGCGGTCATCGGCAGTTGAGCGCGTTCGCCACCCCCGTTCGGAGGGGGACGCCGCCGGCCGCCACGCGAGAGGCCCGAGGCGGCGTCCTCCCGTGGCTGGCCGTGCCGGCTCTGGCGGTGTTCGTCGCCTTCGGGGTAATTCCACTGGTCGGGGTCCTGTTCCTCAGCTTCACGTCCTGGGACGGGCTCGGCGACATCCAGATGTCCGGGCTCACCAGCTGGTGGGCCGTGCTCAGCGACCCCGGCCTCCTGCACGCGCTGTGGGTGACGTTGCTGGTGATGGCCGCCTCCTGGGCGGTTCAGACGCCGATCAGCATCCTGATCGGGGTGTTCCTGGCCGGGCACCAGCGCTATCGCGCGCTGCTGGCCGTGCTGTACTTCATCCCACTGCTGCTCAGCTCGGCCGCCGTCGCCATCGCCTACAAGGCGCTGCTCGATCCGAACTTCGGGCTCGGTGCCGGGCTGCACATCGGGCTGCTCGCACAGGACTGGCTCGGCGAGCCCTTCCTCGCCTTCAGCGTCGTGATCTTCGTGGTGTCGTGGCAGTTCATCCCCTTCCACTCGCTGATCTACCAGGGCGGCGTACGGCAGATCCCGCGCTCCATGTACGAGGCCGCCGAACTGGACGGCGCGGGCCGCGTCCGCAAGTTCTTCAGCATCACGCTGCCGCAGCTCAAGTACACGATCATCACGTCCTCCACCCTCATGGTCGTCGGGTCCCTGACCTTCTTCGACCTGATCTTCGTGCTGACCGCGGGCGGTCCTGGCGACGCCACCCGGGTGCTCGCCCTGGACATGTACAAGCGCGGGTTCCAGGCCAACCTCATGGGACCGGCCAGTGCCATCGCCGTCATCCTCGTCCTCGTGGGCCTGGCCCTGGCGTTGCTCCTGCGCCGGCTCGGCGGCGGCGACGCAGGAGCCAGCCAGATGGAAGGGGCCTGACCATGGGCTTGACCCACACGACCGGGCTCAAGCGGACCCCGGCGGCCGAAACGGAACCGCGCCGGCGCCGACCGCGTCCAGGCGGCGAACGCCCCAACTGGCTGGGCGGGGCCGCGGGCTGGCTGTGGCTGGCGATCGTGATCGTGCCGATCTACTGGATCCTCATCACCAGCTTCAAGGCACAGAGCACCTACTACGCCACCAATCCGCTGGCGCCGCCTACCGAGCCGACCCTCAGCAACTACAAGATGGTCATCGAGTCCGACTTCCCGCTGTACTTCCTCAACAGCCTCATCGTGACCGTCGGCGCGGTCGTCCCGGCGGTCACGGTCGCGTTCATGGCGGCGTACGCGATCGTCCGGGGCGGCGCCCACCGCTTCCTGCGCGGGGTGAACTCGCTCTTTCTCATGGGGCTGGCCATCCCGCTGCAGGCGACCATCATCCCGATCTACCTGATCATCATCCGGCTGCGCCTCTACGACTCGCTGGCGGCGCTGATCCTCCCGTCCATCGCCTTCGCGATCCCGCTGTCGGTGCTGGTCTTGGCCAACTTCATCCGTGACGTGCCCAAAGAGCTGTTCGAGTCGATGCGGCTGGACGGCGCGGGCGAGATGACGACGCTCTGGCGCCTGGCCCTACCGCTCACCCTGCCGGCCGTGGTGACGGTGACGATCTACAACGCGCTGACGATCTGGAACGGATTCCTGCTGCCGCTGATCCTCACCCAGAGCCCCGACAAGCGCACGCTGCCGCTCGCGCTGTGGACCTTCCAGGGACAGTACAGCGTGAACGTGCCCGCCGTACTCGCCTCCGTCGTGCTGACCACGCTCCCCCTCCTGATCCTGTACGTGGTCGGCCGCCGTCAGCTGCTCAGCGGCCTGACGGCCGGTTTCAGCAAGTGACCTTTCCCGGGCGGTACGTGGCTTATGACGGATCGGATCTCGACGCACCGATGCGCCGGACAGGGCTCGGATCACCGCTTGGCGTCGAAGACGATCTCCACCCGCCGGTTCTTCGCCTGGTTCTCCTTCACCGGCCGTCCCTGGACGGCGTTGGGCACTCTGGGCCGTCTCTCGCCGAAGCCCACGGCCTGAAAGGTCACGCCTGACAGCTGCTGCGCAAGGACCTGCCGCACGGCCCGCGCCCGCCGCAGGGACAGCTCGTCGTTGTAGGCGTCGCTCCCCTGGTCGTCGGTGTGCCCCTCGATCCTGACCACCCCTCCCGCGGAGTCGGCCTGGATCCGCTCGGCGACCCGCCGCAGCCGCTGTTGCGCCTGCGGCGTCAGCGCGGCCCTGTCAAGCGCGAACAGCACGTCGCTGGTGAGCGCCACGGTGACCTGATCACCCTGCTTGGACTCGCTCTCGGCGCCGTCGAGCGACTCCACCTCGGCGATGACGTCCTCGACGGGGGCGACGATGTCCTCCACCCCGGCCACGGCGTCCTCCGGATCCGCCCACGCGACCGCGGCCGGGCCCGCCACCAGGGTGAGCGCGAGCGTGAGGACCGCGAGACGCTCAGGAGATCGGGACATCGGTGAACACGCCCAGCACCTTGAGGTCCACATTGATCTTCGTGACGTCCGGCGGCGGGGCGGCGAACGTGGCGTGCAGCGGCAGCACCTCGCCCGGCTCGGTGAACACGTCGTAGTCGGAGCACAGGCACTTGGCCCTGGGGTACTTGCCCGTGCGCGCGACGGTGTACCGCTTGCCGTTGACCGGGTCGACCAGGCTGATCCCCGCCACGGTCAGGCCGAGGCCACCGGGGGTGTCCCCCATGTCGCTGCTCATCTGCCAGCGCTCGTCGCCCTTGTTGGTGACCGTCCAGGTCAGCGTGGAGAGCCGGCCCTGCCGCTTGAGGCCGGTGATCTGCACGGTCAGGTCGGCACCACCGGCTTTGACCTCCCTATCGGCGATCACCTCGCCCTGCTCGGCGGGCGCGGCCTTCTGCTCGGTGGCCCCAGCGGCTTCGGAAGGCTCGGCGGACCCGGAAGGCTCTGCGGAGTCAGCGGAGTCAGCGGAGTCGACGGGCTCGGTGGAGCCGGTGGCCTGCTTCTCCTCGCCGCCGCCACCGCGCTGCTGCCCGGGAAGCACCCCGCAACCGGCCAGCACGATCGCCAGCACGGACGCGGCCACCGCCGGCGTGATTCCTCTTCTCAACGCGTCCCACCTCTAGTAGCCGTCATGGATCGAATCGAACCCGACCGTAGGCAAGACACCTTCAGGATCCGCATAGTGCGCTAAAGGCGCAGGCCGCGGCGGCGCCGTACCTCGCCGGCGAGTTCTTCTGCCCCGGCGAGGCCATGCCGGTCACCGAGAACGTCAAACTCTCCCATAGAGCTTGTTATCGCACTAACTGCACCATCTATCTCATCAAGGTCCAAAAGGGCTGCGGCCAGGGTCAGCAGCGCCTGCGCGGCCCCCCTGCGGTCCGCGTGCTCGCGGAACGTACCGAGCGCCTCCTCCGCGGCCCCGCGGGCGACGTCGGGCCGGCCCTCCGCCATGGCCACCCTGGCCAGGATCACCAGTCCCGCGGCCTCGGGCAGCCGATCCCCCAGCCGCCTGAGCAGACCGAGACCGCGTTCGGCCCGCTCACGCGCCTCGATGGGGCGCCGCTGGTCCAGATGGAGCCCGGCGAGGTCGAGCGAGACGGCCGCCTCGCCGCGCGGATCACCCAGCTCGCGATAGGCCGCGAGGCTCCTGACGAGCAGGTCCTCCGCACGCCGCAACCCGCCGAGGGCGCGCAACGCATCGGCCCTGCCGCGCTGGTCGCCCGCGGCCGAGAACGCGGTCAGGCAGGCCACAAAACACGCCTCCGCCTCCTGCGGCCGCCCCCTGGCAAGGTGGACCAGGCCGAGCCGGTGCCGGGTACGTGCCACCTCTCCCGCCTCCGCCAGCGAAAGCGCCCGCTGGAGGGCCTCGGCCGCCGCCACCAGGTGGCCCCGCACCCGGTGCAGATCTGCCGTGGACCGCAACAGCAGCGCCTCGCCGTGGCGGTGGCCCATCCGCCTCGCGGCCCGCAGGCCGATCTCCGCGGCCATGTGCCAGTCCTCGTGGTGCGCGCCGAGCTCGAAGAAGGGCGTCAGGTAGAAGGCCAGCCGCCAGGCCGCCTCGTCCAGGCCGGCCCGCTGGAAGTCGGCGACCGCCGCGACCAGGAACCCCCGCTCGGCGGCCAGCCAGCGGGCCGACTCCCTGAACCGCGTGGTCGCAAGGGCCATGACCTGCTCCGCCGTATGGGCCAGGGTCTGGCCCGAGCCCGGCTCCGCGGGCAGGAGCAGTGCCCTGGCCCGCCGGGTGCGGTCAAGGATCTCCCGTCCGGCCACGGCGAGGACCTGCCCGGGCTCGCCCTCCTCCTCGTCCAGGCGCTCGGCGGCATAAAGCCTGGTCAGATCGTGCCAGCCGTATCTCTCCTGGCCGGTCGCGTCGAGCCCGCGCACCTGCAGCAGGCCCGCCTCGGCCAGCGCCTCCAGCAACCGATCGGCGGGCGCGCCGAGGACCGCCGAGGCCGCCCACGGGGCGAAGTCGGGCGCGGACAGCGCACCGAGGCGGCGCAGCAGCAGGCGTTCCCGATCCGAGAGCGCGTGGTAGCCGAGCGCCAGGCTGCTCCGTACGGCCAGATCGCCCGCGCTGAGCTCGTCGAGGCGGCCGCGCTCGTCCTCAAGTCGTCCCGCCAGGTGCTTCAGTGTCCAGTCCGGCCGCCGCGCCAGCCTGGACCCGGCGATCCTGAGCGCCAGCGGCAGCCCGCCGCACAGCGCCGCGATCCGCGCCGCCGCCTGCGGCTCGGCCCGCACGCGCTGCTCGCCCACCACCCTGGCCAGCATCGCCACGGACTCGCCGGGATCGAACACGTCTAGCTCGCAGGCGCGCGCCGCCTCCAGGCCGAGCAACGGCGAGCGGCTGGTCACCAGCGTCAGGCAGCCGGGCCCGGTGGGCAGCAGCGGGCGCACCTGTGCCTCGTCGACCGCGTCGTCCAGCACCACCAGCAGCCGCCGCCCGCTCACCATGCTGCGGTAGAGACGGGCCCGCTCGGCCGGCTCGATGGGCACGGCCCCCTGCGGGCAGCCGAGCGAGCGCAGCAGGTCCTCCAGCACCGCGCCCGGCGTCCTGGCCCTGAGCGAGGCGTAAAGCCGTCCGTCGGGGAATTCGAGCGCGGTGGCCGCGTGGATCGCCATCGCGGACTTGCCCGCTCCCGCCGGGCCGTGCAGCACCAGGTGGACGGGCGCGCTACCGGCCGTGGGCACCGCCCCGCGGATCCAGTCCAGCACGCGCTCTCGCCCGGCGAAATCGACGACGTCCGGCGGCATCTCGTTCGGCACGGCTCTCGGAGACGCGTCCTTGGCCAGTACCCGCTCGTGCGCCTCCCGCAGCTCGGCACCGGGTTCCAGGCCGAGCTCGTCGACCAGCAGCCGCCGCGCCTCCTGGTAGGCGCCCAGCGCCTCCGGCCTGCGTCCCGCCTGGTTGAGCGCCAGCATGAGCTGCCCCCATGCCCGCTCCCGCAGCGGGTACGCGGCCACGAGCGCGCGCAGCTCCCCGGTCAGCTCCGCACCGCGGCCGAGCGCCAGGTCCAGCTCGACGCGCTCTTCGAGCGCGGTGAGCCGCAACTCCTCCAGTGGTACGGCATAGGCCAGCCGCAGCGGCCCCGAGTCGATGCCGGCCAGCGCGGGTCCCCGCCAGAGCGCCAGGGCGGCGCGCAGCTCGTCGGCCGCCTCGGCGATCCTGCCCGCGTCCCTGGCCCGCCTGCCGGCGCTCACCAGGCGCTCGAACCTGTGCGCGTCCACCTGGTCGGGGTCGACGTCGAGGAGATAGCCTCCGGGCACGGTCCGGATCCCGTCCACCACCTTGCGCAGCGCGCTCACGTACACCCGCAGCACCGGCTCGGCCGAAGCCGGCGGCTCCTCGCCCCACACCTCGGCGATCAACCGGTCGACGGTCAGCACCCGCCCTCGCCGCAGCAGCAGCGCGGCCAGCAGCGCCCGGTGCTTGGCGGGTCCGGGCGTGAGGTCACGGTCGCCGTCAAGGACCCGCAGCGGTCCCAGCACGCCGAACCGCACCGCTCAGCCCTTCGCCGGGCGAAGCTCGAACGAGCGGAACCTGACCTGGACGGGCTCGGCCGTGTCCGGCGCCGCGTAGACGCCGGTGTCCCCCGGGCCGTAGGGGTTCCGCGTGTCGGCGGCCTCGCTCACCAGTTCATCGTTGAGCCACATGCTCAGGGCGACCCGGTCCCCCCGCTGCTCGCACTGGGCGACGATCCGGTTGTCGGCTGACTTCTTCACCCGTACGGGCCCGTGCAGGACCGTGCTCTGCCCGCCGTGCCGTTTGGTGATCGAGGCGCTGCCCGAACCGGTGACCGCGAAGTCGTAGCGGTCACCGGTACTCGCGTCGCCGTGGCACCAGACGCCGAACTCCCCCGAGCCCCGCTCCAGCCGGATCCTGGAGCTGACCACGATGCCCTCGGCGGGCTCGGCGGAGAAGGGCGCCGACTTCCACAGCCGCCAGCCGGGGTTCGCGGTCAGCAGGTAGGACCCACCGTCCTGCTCGGCCCTGCCACCGTCGGACACGCCGACGGCCCAGGATTCGGCGAAGTCCGCGTGGTAGGGCAGCGCCGGTGTGCCGAGGCCGGCGTAGGCGGTCCATCCGCCTGCCAGGAGCGCCACGAGCGCGATGGCGCCCGCGATCCACGGCCACCGCCGGGTGCCCCTTCCGGGCCGTGTCTCTGCGGTGACCGGTCCCTCGGATGCGCCCGGCGCACCGGTGACGGCCCAGGCACGCTCGACCACCTGGCTTGCCGCCGCCGGGGTCGGCCGGCCGCCGATCAGCTCGTCCAGCAACTGCTGGGCGCTCGGCCGCCGCGCGGGATCCCTGGCCATGGCCCGCTCGACGACGGCGCGCATGCGTTCGTCGAGGCCGTCGAGATTCGGCCCCTCGTTGAGGATCCGGTAGAGGACCTCCGGCGGCGGACCGCCGCCGAACGGCAACCGTCCCGTGCCGGCGAACGCGATCATCCCGCCCCACGCGTAGACGTCGATCGCGGGCGTCAGCGGCTCGCCGCGCACCTGCTCGGGGGCCATGAAGGCGGGCGTACCCATGATCGTCTGGCTGGTCAGGCTCTGGTGGTCGACGAGCTGGGCGATACCGAAGTCGATCACGCGCGGGCCGAGCGGCGACAGCAGCACGTTCGACGGCTTGAGATCGCGATGGATCACCCCCGCCCCGTGGATGGCGTGCAGCGCCGTGGCGATCCCGACCGCGAGCGCCTCCAGGTTGGCGCCGGTCAGCGGCCCCTGCTCGCGTACGGCCTGCGCCAGGTCGGGTCCCCTCACGTACTCCGTGACGAGGTAGGCGGAACCTTCCTCGATCCCGGCGTCGAGCACGGGAGCGGTGCAGAACCTGGCCACGCTGCGCGCCGCCGTGACCTCGCGGTCGAAGCGCCGCCGGAAGGCCGGGTCACCGGCCAGCTCCGGGTGAATCACCTTCACCGCGGCCAGGCCACCGGTCGGGGTGCTGGCGAGGTGCACCACGCCCATACCGCCCCGGCCCAGCTCACGCCTGAGCTCGTATCCCCCGATCGCCTTCACCGGAGTCACCTTACGATTAAACGATTACATCCGGGACAAGCCCTCCCCTTCGTCACGACTCGTCGCCGGCACCTTCGCGGACCCGGTGTGCGCCCGCCGGGCTGCGAAAAACTCATGACAACGGCCACCTACGGCGAAAGGATCGGGCCCATGACCGACACACGCGTTGACACCCCCTTCATCGCCGACGAGCGCACCATGCTGTGCTCCTGGCTGGACTGGCACCGGGAGACCCTGGCGGTGAAATGCGCCGGGCTGTCGGACGAGCAGCTTCGCCTGCGCTCCGCCGAGCCGTCCACGCTCTCCCTGCTGGGTCTGGTCCGCCACATGACCGAGGTCGAGCGCAACTGGTTCCGCAACGTCCTCAACGGTGAGGGCATCGGCCCGTTCTACTATTCCGACGACGATCCCGACGGCGACTTCGACACCCTGGAGACGACCACGACGGAGCAGGCCTTCGCCCGCTGGCGGGAGGAGATCGCCCACTCTCGCGAGGTGTCCGCCGGGCTCCCCATCGACACCGTGGGCAAGACGCAACGCCACGGCCATGACGTGTCGTTGCGCTGGATCCTCGTCCACATGATCGAGGAGTACGCCCGGCACAACGGCCACGCCGACATCATCCGCGAGCGGATCGACGGGGTCGCCGGGGAGTAGGCAGGGCCTGCCGGAAACCAGGCGGACCGGCAGCGGGCGGCTCAGCTGGGGGCGGGGGTCTCCGCCAGCGTCTCGGCGATCAGCCGGTCGAGGTTGGCCGGGCTCGCCGGACGGGCGATGGCGGCATCGGCGAAACGGGCCAGGAGCCGGGCGAAGACCTCGCGGTCCTGCTCGTCCCAGTCGGCCATCAGGCCGTCCAGGTAGGTGCGCCGGTGGCGGACCACCACCTCCAGCACGCGGCGGCCCCGCTCGCTCAGCACGAGCCTGGCCCGCCTGGCGTCCACGGCCGACTCCTCGCGCTCCACGAGCCCCGCGCCGAT
Organism: Streptosporangium sp. NPDC005286; assembly: GCF_040607515.1. Lineage (NCBI taxonomy): Bacteria > Bacillati > Actinomycetota > Actinomycetes > Streptosporangiales > Streptosporangiaceae > Streptosporangium > Streptosporangium sp. NPDC005286. The sequence continues at coordinate 46,993 of NZ_JBEXGU010000037.1, forward strand.
CGCGTCGTTGACCAGCCTGCTGGCGGTGGAGGGATCGACGTCCAACTGCTCGGCCACGGCACCCACGGTCACCTCGGGCACGTCCAGACTCAGCTTGTGCACGGCGTGCACGACCATGACGTTCGACATGTGCACCGGCCGCTGCGGCTCTTCGGCCCTGCGCGCGCGCAGTGGCCGCGACCAGATCCGGCGGAGCCGAAACAGGGCCACATCGATCACCGCTCCGGGCGTCCCCTCGTTCACGGCGCCACCCTAACGCCTGCGGGGGGCGACGGGCGCCCCCGCCAGAAGACGGTCAGCCGGCCAGGCGGACCGGGTTGACCAGATCGGCGTACATCAGCAGGCCCGCCATGATGACCATCAGGAAGGCGATCGCGTACGTGAGCGGAAGCGCCTTGGCGATGTCGACGTGGCCGGGGGTGGGGCGGCGGGCGACGCGCGCGAAGCCGCGCTTGAGGCCCTCCCAGAGGCCACCGGCGACGTGGCCGCCGTCCAGCGGGAGCAGCGGGATCAGGTTGAACAGGCCGATCGCCAGGTTGAAGCCCGCCAGCAGGTTGATGAAGACGACGATCTTGTTCTCCAGCGGGATCGCGGAGGCGGCGATCTCACCGCCGATGCGGCTGACGCCGATGACGCCGATCGGGCCGTTCTTGTCACGCTCGTCACCGGAGAAGGCGGCGTTCCAGACGCCCACCATCTTCTCGGGAAACCTGAGCAGCGCGGAGGCGGTGGCCGAGGTGAGGTCCCACATGTGCTCGGTCACGGCGCCGAAGCTCTGCTGCTCTATGGCGATCTTCGGGCTGACCCCGAGGTATCCGACACCCTTTTCGATCTTTCCGGGCTCGTCGAGCGACTCGCGGTCCTGGGCGATGAGGGTGGCGTTGACGGTCAGCTCCTGCTCCCCGCGCCTGATACCGATCGCGATCGGCCCCGCGCCGTGGTCGCGAATGGCCCGCGTCGCGGCGTCCCAGCTCGCGGCGGGCCTGCCCGCCACGGCCACGATGACGTCCCCCGGCCTCAGCCCCGCCACGCTGGCCGGGCTGGGCCTGTCGGCCGCGGTGCACTCCTGGTTCTTGGCGTAGTCGGCCGCGGTCTTCACGCACTGCGGGATCGAGGCGATCTCGGTCTTCTGCACGGGGATGCCGAACCCCATGAGCACGACGCCGAACAGGATGAACGCCAGCACGAAGTTCATCGCCGGACCGCCGGACATGATGATGACCTTCTGCCACCAGGGCTTGCGGTAGAACACCCGGTTCTCGTCGCCCGGCTGCACGTCCTCCAGGGCCACGTCACGCGCGTTCTCGATCAGGCCCTGCCATGGCCCGGTGGAGACCGAGCGCACCTTGCCCGGGGCGTCGGTGGGCCGGGGCGGCAGCATGCCGATCATCCGGATGTAGCCGCCGAGCGGGAGCCACTTGATCCCGTACTCGGTCTCGCCCTTGCGGCGCGACCACATCGTCGGACCGAAACCGACCATGTACTGGGTGACCTTGACGCCGAACAGCTTGGCCGGCACCAGGTGGCCGATCTCGTGCAACCCGATCGACACCATCAGTCCCACCAGGAACACAACGACTCCGACCACGGAGAGCCAGCTCACAGGTTCATACTCCCATCGCGGTTTCACCGACAATGCCCCATAAGAGATTAGCCGAAGTATCCGGCCTTCACGGTCCCGTTCCTCATCGAGTCACGTGCGGGCACTTTGCCGATCGGCCACATTTCATTGACATTAAGCGATCACACAATCACTCTTTGATGATGGTGAGGACGAGAGATCGGAGCGTTTTGATCGGAATTTTGGTTGCCGAACACCTACCCCTGATACGGCGCGGGCTGGTGGCGTCGCTGGAGGGCGAGAGCGACATGCGGGTGGTGGCCGACGTGGCCGACGGCGAGGAGGTCGTCCCCGCCGTTCTGCGGCACGCGCCCGAGGCCGCGGTCATCGACCTCGACCTGCCGGGGGCCGACGGTTTCACCACCGCCCTCCGGCTGTACGAGGAGGCTCCCCGCTGCAGTGTCCTGCTGCTCTCCCGCGCCCCGAACCCGGGCCAGGTCCGCCGCGCCTTCGCCGCCCACGCGCTCGGTTTCATGAGCCTGGAGGCCGACCCCGGGCAGCTGGCCGACGGCGTCCGCCGGGTCGCGGCCGGCCGCCGCGCGGTCGACTCCGAACTCGCGGTGGCGGCCCTGAGGTCGGCGGACAACCCCCTGACCCGCCGGGAGCTCGACGTGCTCCGGCTGGTCGCGCGGGGCGCCAGGTCCGGTGAGGTCGCCGACCAGCTGTTCCTCTCCGTGGGAACGGTCCGCAACCACCTGTCACGGATCATGTGCAAGACCCAGGCCCGCAACCGTCTCGACGCCGTGCGCATCGCCGCCGACTCCGGTTGGCTCTGACGCCTCTCACACCTCAGGGGCGCCAGATGAGGATGAGGGCGCAGTCGTCGTTGTGCCCTGCCGACATGGAGGTGACCAGGTTACGGGCACCATCGCGGAACCCGGAGGGCACCAGACGCTCGGCCTCTCCCAGCAGGCGGTCGAGGCCCGCGTCGATGTCGCGCCCCGGCTGCTCGATCAGGCCGTCGGTGTAGAGCATGAGCGCGTCGCCCTTGCGGAGCATCCCCTGGTCCGCCTCGCAGTGCAGGTCGGGCACGACACCGAGGACGACGCCCTTGGCCGTGGAGACCCGCCACGTTCCCGCGCCCGACTCGTACTTGACCACCGGGGGATGACCGGCCGAGGTGATGACGTACTCGCCCGTCGCGAGGTTGAGCCGCAGGTGGACCGCGGTGACGAAGCCCTCGGCCTCGCGCTGGCGGTGCAGGTAGGTGTTGCAGGCGGGCAGGAAGTCGTCGACCGAGCCGAGCAGCCCGCCGAAGGTGCCCGACAGCAGCAGTGCCCGGGTGCCCGCGTCGACGCCCTTGCCCGACACGTCGACCAGGGCGAGCTCCATCGTGTCGCCCTCGCGGATGGAGACCAGGAAGTCACCGCCGAAGGAGGATCCTCCGGCCTGCTTGAGCACCACCTTGGAGCCCCACTCCTTGGGCAGCGAGGGCAGGTCGCTCTGGCTCTTGAGACGGTCGCGCAGTTCCAGCAGCATCGCGTCGCCGCGCAGGCCCTGCACGCCGAGCTTGCCCCGGGTACGGGCCATCAGCGCGGCCAGCACGGCGGTGAAACCGAAGGTGACCAGCAGGCCGGGGCCGATGTAGTCCACCCCTCGCACCACGGCCACGTAGATCAGCGAGGCCGCGACCGCGCACAGCAGCTTGACAAGGCTGTTCAGCCGGAGCTGAAGCCCGGCCACCAGGGTGATCGGGATCATGAGCGCCGGGGAGAACCACTCCATGGAGACCCGCGCGGCCAGCACACCGATCAACAGGGTCAGCAGGATCAGCGTGATGAGCAGGTTTCTGTCGCGCGCCAGAGGGCCCCGGCGCAGCAGACGCACGATGGGGACGAGAAGCGGGATGCGGACCAGGAACGCACGGAGCGCCGGGGGAAGCAGCGGCACCGGACGGGAACTCATGATGCGCCTGACTGTATCTGGCTATCCCCCATTTGGGCAGCCGACTTGACCAATGCCTTGATCACTAAGCGTGGATATTAGCTGGCCGGAACTGTTTGTCCCATCTACCGTGTGAAAAATGACTCTTAGCCTGCGTCCGATCACCGAAGCCGAGTGGTCAGGTTGGATGACCGTCGACGAGGAGGCGTTCGGCGCTCCCGTCCCCCCGCACCGGGCGGAGCTGTACAGAGGTGTCACCGAGTTCGACCGTTCGCTCGGGGTGTTCGACGGCGATCTGCTCGTGGGCACCACGGCGGTGTGCAGTTTCACCATGACCGTGCCCGGCGGCCCGATCCCGGTCGGCGGCATCACCGCCGTCGGCGTGCTGCCCTCCCATCGCCGCCGGGGAGTCCTCTCCTCGCTGATGACCCGCCAGCTGTCCGACCTGCACGAGCGGGGTGAGGCGGTCGCCGCGCTCTACGCCTCCGAGGCCGCGATCTACGGACGTTACGGCTACGGCAGGGCCGCGGACAGCCTGGTCTTCCGGATCCCCACGGCGAAGGCGGCCTTCACCCCGCACGCCCCCGTCGATCCGGGCCTGCGGCTGCGCGTCGTCAGGCCCGAGGACGCCAGGGCCACCTTCGAGAAGGTCTACGAGTCGGTGCTCGGCGAGCGTCCGGGACTGTACGCCCGCACGCCCGGGCGCTGGGACACGGCGTTGAGCGACCACGAGGCCGACCAGGGCGGCGCCGGACCGCTGCGCGCCGTGATCGTCGAGGACGACGCCGGTCCGCGGGGCTACGCGCTCTTCAGGATCAGGCAGAGCTGGACCGAGGATGACGTCCCCGACGGCGAACTGCAGATCAAGGAGCTGTTCGGTCTCGATCCCGCCGCCTACGCACTGCTCTGGCGGCACGTCCTGGACCGCGACCTGGTCTCGCACGTCACCGCCAGGAACCGTCCCTCGGACGACCCGCTGATCCACCTGCTGGCCGAACCTCGGATGCTCCACGCGCGCTGGCTGGACGAGCTGTGGATCCGCGTCGTGGACGTCGAGCGGGCCCTTCCGGCCCGCCGCTACTCCGCGCCCGTGGACGTGGTGATCGACGTCGAGGACGACGTCTGCCCGTGGAACGCGCGCCGCTGGCGGCTGACCGCCGACACCTCCGCCGCCCGCTGCGTGCCCTGCGACGATCCGGCCGACCTGGCACTGCCGGTCTCCGTGCTGGGCGCGGCCTACCTGGGCGGGCGCCCACTGGCGGCCCTGCTGGCGGCGGGGGTGGTACGCGAGTCGCGCGCGGGGGTCCTGCGGGAGCTGTCCACCGCGATGTCGTGGGGTCCCGCCCCCTGGGGCGGCATGATCTTCTGACCACGGCCGCCCAGCCCGCCGATCGGGCCGGGCCCGGAGTGGACCCGCCCGGACGGGCCGGGCGGGTTATGGTTGCGGCATGGCACTGCAGAGCTTGCAGATCAACGCGATCACCGCGATGCGGGCGCGAGATGTCTCGCGCCCGACACAGGAGCAGCAGGACAGCGCGGACCGCCGCCCGCTGCGCGACGAGGCGCCCCGCAAGGAGCCCACGCGCAGGCGGTGAGGACTACGGCAGCGGCGGGAGCTGGCCGATGGTCTCGTACGAGGTGAGCTGTGCGATCCGGCGGTTGTGGCGCTCGGCCCCGGAGTACGAGGTGTTGAGGAAGACCTCGACGAACCGGGTCGCCTCCTCCTCCGGGTGCATCCGCGCGCCGACGCTGACGACGTTGGCGTTGTTGTGCTCGCGGGCGAGCCTGGCGGTCTCCTCGCTCCAGGCCAGGGCGGCGCGGATGCCGCGTACCTTGTTGGCCGCGATCTGCTCGCCGTTGCCCGAACCACCGATGACGACCCCCAGGCTGCCCGGGTCGTCCACGACGCCCTGGGCCGCGCGCAGCACGAACGGCGGGTAGTCGTCCTCCGCGTCGTAGACGAAGGGACCGCAGTCCACGACATCGTGGCCGTGCTCCTTCAACCAGGAGACGATGTGGTTTTTGAGCTCATAGCCGGCATGGTCGGCACCGATGTAGACGCGCACCCACCCAGTTTCGCAGGTGTGCGCGGGCGGCTTTACCCGGCCCCGGCTAGAGTAATAGTCCCTATGCTCACCCAACCCTTACAAGAGAGAACTCCACATGCGTGACATCCGAGTGGTCGGTGACCCTGTCCTGCGCACGCCCGCCGAGCCGATCACCGAGTTCGACCGCGACCTGCGGCGCATGATCGACGAGATGTTCGACGTGATGTACGCCGCGCAGGGCGTCGGCCTGGCGGGCCCGCAGATCGGCGTGTCGAAAAGGATCTTCGTCTACGACTGCAGCAACCGCAAGGGGCACGTGATCAACCCTGAGCTGACCGTGGACGACGACTCCGAGGTCCTCGACGAGGAGGGCTGCCTGTCCGTTCCCAGCCGCGAGACCGGCACCCCGCTCTACGCCAGAACGCCCCGGGCCGCCGGCGTGACGGTAAGCGGCCTGGACCGGCTGGGGCGGCCGATCCGGCTCAGGGCCCGCGGCCTGCTGGCACGCTGCTTCCAGCACGAGACCGACCACCTCGACGGCATGCTCTACGTGGACCGGCTGGCCAAGGACGCCGCCAGGAAGGTCCTGCTCCAGGCGCCCTGATCCGGCGGGGCCGGCCGGGCGCGGACAGCCGCGCCCGGCGCCCTCAGAGCTGGATCGCCTTGATCTCCAGATACTCCTCAAGGCCGAACTCGCCCAGCTCGCGGCCCAGGCCCGACTGCTTGTAGCCGCCGAAGGGGGCTCGCGGATTGAACTGACCGCCGTTGATCGCCACCTGGCCGGTGCGCAGCCGTCGTGCGACCTCGACCGCGCGCTGCTCGCCACCCGCCCACACCGCACCGGCCAGGCCGTACGGGGTGCCGTTGGCGATGGCGACGGCCTCGTCCTCACCCCGGGTGTAGGGAATGATCGTGAGGACCGGGCCGAAGATCTCCTCCTGCTCGATCACCATCCCCGGCTCCACCCCGGCGAACACCGTGGGCTCCACGTAGAAACCGCGCTCCATCGGCCGGTCGGTGCCTCCGGTGACCAGCCGGGCACCTTCCTCCTGGCCTCGGTTGATGTAGCGGATCACCCGGTCACGCTGGGCCGCCGACACGAGCGGGCCGAGCCGGGTCGCCTCGTCGAAGGGATCGCCGACCGTGTACTTCCGCGCGGCGTCGACGACGAGACGGACCACCTCGTCGTACTGGTCCCGGTGGACGATCATGCGGGTCCAGGCGGAGCAGGTCTGGCCGGAGTTGAGGAAGGCGTTGGCCACCGTCGCCTTGGCCGCCGCCGGAAGGTCCGCGTCCGGCAGGACCAGGCTGGCGGACTTGCCACCGAGCTCCAGGGCCACCCGCTTGATCGTCTCGGCCGCGAGCGAGGCGACCCGGCGCCCGGCCCCGGTGGAACCGGTGAACGACACCATGTCCACCTCCGGGTGGGTGACCAGGGCCTCACCCACCACCGGGCCGTAACCGCTGAGCATGTTGAAGACCCCGGCGGGCAACCCGACCTCGTCGAAGATCCCGGCGAGCGCGAAGGCCGCCAGCGGAGCCACCTCGCTGGGCTTCAGCACGACGGTGCAGCCCGCGGCGAGCGCGGCGCCCACCTTGCAGACGACCTGGTGAAGGGGGTAGTTCCAGGGGGTGATGGCGGCGACCACCCCGACCGGCTCCCTGAAGACGCGGGAGTTGCCGACCTGCCCGCCCTCGAAGTCGTAGGTCTCGGCCAGCTGGGCGTAGGAGGCCAGCACCCCGGCCGGCATCAGCGTCTGCACCCTCATCGCCACGCCGTACGGCGCGCCCATGTCCGTGGCGATGATCCTGGCTATCTGGTCGGAGCGTTCTCGTATCAGCCCGGCGGCGGCGGCGAGGATCCGGCCTCGCTCGGCGGGAGCCGTCGCCGACCAGGAGGGAAAGGCCTCACGGGCGGCGGCCACGGCGACCTCGACGTCGGCGGGCGTCCCGGCGGGCACCCTGTCGATCAGCTCCTCGGTCGCCGGGTTGATCACGTCAATGCTCTCGCCCGACGCGGAGGGCTGCCAGGCTCCATCCAGATAAAGGTGACGCATGCCCCTCATCTTTGCGCGCGTGCCCCTGTTTCGCGAGGGCGCGGCGGGTACCGCGATCACACAGAGATCATCGTTGTACGGGGACACAACCGCGATTCCACCGGCCCGGCGGACCACGGCTCCGGGGAGGCCGGGCGTGCCCGGCCCCGGCCCGCCGCGGTCACGCCCGGCGGGCCTGGGGAAAGGACGGAGCCGCGAATCAGTCGAAGATCGGACGCCGGTCCCTAGACCGCTTGAGCTCGAAGAAGCCGTCGGTGGCCGCGACCAGCCGTACCCCGTCCCAGAGCTTGCCCGCGTCCTCGCCCTTGGGCGCGGGCGAGATGACCGGGCCGAAGAAGGCGACGCCCTCGACCGAGATCACCGGGGTGCCGACCTCCTGGCCGACCCGGTCGATGCCGTCGTTGTGCGAGGCGCGCAGTGCCTCGTCGAACTCCGTCGAGTCCATCGCGTCGGCGAACGCGCGGTCGAGCCCGGCGGCCTCCAGGGCCTCCTCGACGGTCTCGCGGAGCGTGTCGAGCTCCTTGACCCTGCCCTGGTTGTGAAAGCGGGTGCCAAGCTCGGTGTAGAGGCGGCCCACCGTCTCGGAGTCGTACTTCTCCTGCACCGCGGTGACCACTCGGACCGGGCCGATGGCCTTGGCGATCATCTCGCGGTAGCTGTCGGGGACCTCCTTGTCCTCGTTCAGCACGTTGAGGCTCATGATGTGCCAGCGCGGCTCGATCGGCCGCACCTTCTCCACTTCCAGCAGCCAGCGAGAGGTCATCCACGCGAACGGGCAGAAGGGGTCAAACCAGAGGTCAACGGGGGTTCGCTCAGTCATCTTCTTGGCTTCCTGATCGTAAGATTTCGTCGACAGCGACAACCCGGACAGCCGAGTTCCCTATTCCATGGGTGGATTAATACCTTTACATGTGGCTTTATTCTCAAATTTAATGATCAGCCCACAGGTTGTGCCAACGCCGCGCGTCGCGGCCTTACATGGCAGGATTCAGTCACCCCCTAGCAACGGAGCGGGGGAAGCTGTGAAGAGGGAGCGGTAGTGGCAGGCAATCTGACCCGTGATGAGGCGCGCGAGCGCGCACGGCTGCTCAGTGTGCAGTCCTATGCGGTGGAGCTCGACCTGACCGAGGGTGAGGAGCGCTTCGAGAGCGTCACCACGGTCCGCTTCACCAGCACCCGCCCGGGTGCCGAGACGTTCGTCGACCTGGCCGGCGCGAAAGTGCGCAAGGCGGTCCTGAACGGCGTCGAGCTGGACGTGAGCGGCTATGACCTGGAGACCGGGCGGCTGCCGCTGCCGGGTCTGGCCGAGACCAACGAGCTGCGCGTGGACGCCGACTGTTCCTACACCCGCACCGGCGAGGGCCTGCACCGCTTCGTCGATCCGGTCGACAAGAGCGTCTATCTGTACAGCCAGTTCGAGACGGCCGACGCGCACCGGATGTACGCGTGCTTCGACCAGCCCGACCTGAAGGCCACCTTCGAGCTGACCGTGCTCGCGCCGTCCCACTGGGAGGTCATCTCCAACGCGGCGCCCGACTCGGCCGAGGAGCTGGCGGAGCACCATGGCAAGCACAGTGCGCTCCAGGCGGCCAAGCGCTGGCACTTCCCGCCCACCCCGGTGATGTCGACCTACATCACCGCGCTGTGCGCCGGGCCGTACCACAAGGTGACCTCCGAGCACGACGGCATCCCGCTGGGCCTGTACTGCCGGGCCTCGCTCGCCGAGCACCTCGACCCGGAGAACCTCTTCGAGGTGACCAGGCAGGGCTTCGACTTCTTCCACGAGATCTTCGGCGTCCGCTACCCGTTCGGGAAGTACGACCAGCTCTTCGTCCCCGAGTTCAACGCCGGGGCGATGGAGAACGCGGGCTGCGTGACCTTCCTGGAGGACTACGTCTTCCGTTCGCGTGTCACCGGCGCGATGATCGAGCGCCGCGCCGAGACGCTCCTGCACGAGATGGCGCACATGTGGTTCGGTGACCTGGTCACCATGCGCTGGTGGGACGACCTGTGGCTGAACGAGTCGTTCGCCACCTACGCCTCGGTGCTCTGCCAGGCCGAGGCCACCCGCTGGGGCCAGAGCGCCTGGACCACCTTCGCCAACGTCGAGAAGTCCTGGGCCTACCGCCAGGACCAGCTGCCCTCGACCCACCCGATCGCCGCCGACATCGTCGACATGCACGCGGTCGAGGTCAACTTCGACGGGATCACGTACGCCAAGGGCGCCTCGGTCCTCAAGCAGCTCGTCGCCTACGTGGGGCTGGACAACTTCCTGGCCGGGGTACGCGACTACTTCCGCGAGCACGCCTGGGGCAACACCACGCTCGCGGACCTGCTCGGCGCGCTGGAGCGCACCTCGGGGCGCGACCTGTCCTCCTGGTCGAAGGAGTGGCTGGAGACCTCCTGGGTCAACACGCTGCGCCCGTCGTTCACCACCGACCCCGAGGGCCGTTTCATCGAGTTCGACGTGCTCCAGGAGGCCCCCGCCGACTACCCGACGCTGCGCTCGCACCGCGTGGCCATCGGCCTGTACTCCCTGCGGGACGACAGGCTGGTCCGGGTGAGGCGAGTCGAGCTGGACGTGGTCGGCGCGCGCACCGCGGTGGCCGAGCTGGTCGGCGAGGTACAGCCGGACCTGATCCTGATCAACGACGACGACCTGACCTACGCCAAGGTCAGGCTCGACGAGCGGTCGCTGCAGACCGTGGTGAACGGCGGCATCGGCAAGTTCACCGAGTCCCTGCCCCGTGCGCTGTGCTGGTCGGCCGCCTGGGACATGACCCGGGACGCCGAGATGTCCGCCCGCGACTATCTCGCCCTGGTCGTCTCCGGGATCAAGTCGATCACCGACATCACGGTCGCCCAGACCGTGCTCCGCCAGACCCGCCTGGCCCTCCAGCAGTACGCCGATCCCGCCTGGCGCGCCCAGGGCATGGCCCGGCTGACCTCCGCGCTGCGCGACCTGGTCACCGGTGCCGCTCCCGGCTCCGACTACCAGCTCGCCTACCTGAACGCGCTGGCCGCCACCGCCACCTCAACCGAGGACCTGGCGTTCCTGAAGGGGCTGCTGGACGGTGAGACCGTGCTCGACGGCCTCACCGTCGACGCCGACCTGCGCTGGACACTGACCGGCGCCCTGGTCTCCGGCGGCCTGCTCGGCGAGGAGGACATCGCTCAGGAACTGCTGCGCGACGCCACCGCGACGGGCGAGCGTTCCGCCGCGCTCTCCCGTGCCTCGATCCCGACGGTCCAGGGCAAGGCGAACGCCTGGGCCGCGATCATCGAGGGCAAGCTGAGCGGCGCGCTGCTCCGCTCGACGATCCTCGGCTTCATGGACGCACGCCACCCGGAGCTGCTGGAGCCGTACGCGGCGAAGTACTTCGAGGAGATCGGCAGGATCTGGGAGTCCTGGACCTCCGACAGCGCTCAGAACTTCGCCAACGGCTGCTACCCGGCTCTGGTCATCTCCCCCGAGACGGTCGCCAGGACCCAGGACTTCATCTCGGCCGACCAGCCACCGCACGCCCTGCGGCGCCTGCTGCTCGAGGGCGCCGACGGTATCGGCCGCGCCCTGCGCGCCCAGGCCAAGGACGCCTCCACGGGCTGACCTCGCCGCTGAGACCGGACGGACACTCCCCGCCAGGACGGGCGGGGAGTGTCCGTCCGGTGCGCCGTCACGGGCCGCTGAGGCCGGGCGGCCCTGAGCACCTCAGGGCGAACGCTGGTAGAGATAGGTGTCAACCGCAAGAAACACCCCATGTCCGGCTCCGTCCGGTCATCGAGATCTCGCCGGGGGTGAGGACTCCGGGCTCCGGCCCCGGAAAGCGAAGTCAAGAGAGGGCAACCCCGTGGAATCGGCACGTGATCTGCTCATCTCCCTGGCCAGGAGGTACGCCTTTGGTGATGTCGGAGCCCTCGCCTCCGGTGTCGTGGAGAAGGCGGGCGACATCGAGGCGGCGTGCGAGTTCGGCCAGCGGCTGCTCTCGCTCGACGCGGAGGACTTCGCCGCCGAGGCGCGGGCCGTACCGAGTGACCTGCGGCGGCGGGCTCGGGCCTGCACGATGCCGCAGACACCCCGCGAGCAGCCACGCGGCGCGCTGGAGTCGCTGCGGCCCGCGTACGGGCTGCTGCTGGAGGTCATCGCGGTCAGGTGGCACCGTCGCGAGCTGAGCCCCATGGTCGCCGCCATCCACATCGCCAGCGAGTATCTCCCGCTGCTCGCATTCGAGCCGGTACTCGGCAACGCCGGTGATCCCGCGCGCTGGCCGGAGGGCCTGACCGCGCCGGACAGCAGGTTCGGGGTGATCGGCGACCGCGAGTGCGATCACACGAAGGCCGAGCAGTCGGCGGTCAACCGGACACTGCGCGTGGCGGGAGAGCCCGCCGAGGGGTGGCGCGCCTACTTCGACCGCCAGCACAGCCAGGTCGCCGGGGCGCTGGCCACCTGCGTGGCCGACTGCCGCAACCCCTGCACCGCGATGGACTGGGTGCGGGCGGACCGCCGCGACGACCTCGCCCTGCGTGCCGGTGTGGCGCTGGCCTTCGCCGAGACCCCGCTGGTGCGGCTGCGTCACGCCGCTCCGGTGGGCCACGGGTTCGGCGTGCCCTCTCCCGAGGAGGTCATCGAGGCCTGGGAGCGCAGCCGGACCATCCTGGCCAAGAACGAGGTGGGCATCGAGGCGTCCGGTGACGACGGCTTCCCCCTGCCGGGGCTGCCGGCCCTGTTCTCCGCCGTCGCGAGCGCCCCGGTGACGCCCTCGACGCTGCTGACGGACATCAGCAGTCACCTGGTGCGGCTTCTCCAGTCCTGAACCGGCCCTGAACCGACGCTGAGCCGACGCTGATGGCGGGGTGGATCAGAGCAACCGGCTGACGAACACCGACAGCGCGCAGCAGGCGATGGAGAGCAGCATCAGCCAGACGCCCCGGCGGATGTAGCGCTGCTTGGCGTCTCCGACGGCGCTGAGCCTCCTGATCTCCAGGACGAGCAGGTCGACCCTGTCGCCGGGCCTCGATCCCGGCCGTACCTCGCCGCCGAACCCCCCGGGATAGAACCGGCGTCTCTCCAGCGTCCTGCCCGCCAGCCTCGCGGTACGGCGGTAGAGGGCTCCGACGAGCATGAGGATCCCCATCAGCCAGAAGAACATGCCGGTCCACCAGAGCCATTCGATCTTGCTGGACAGCTCGCCGGGCCTCCAGTACCCGTTCAGCAGCCCGACGACGACGGCACCGGCTGCCGCGCCCGTCGTGACCAGCAGGATGACCGCCGTCTCATCCTCCCTGCGGACCCTCGCCCGGACATCGGCGAATGCCTCCTGCACGTAGCCGATGATCATGTCGGGCTCCCGCGCCGCCGTGAACCCCCTGGAAGAGCGACCCAGCAGCGCGTCCCACCTGATCCTCAGCACGAGCCGATTATCCGGGAAAATCATCTTCGCTCAGCGCGAACGGATCATCCGCGCCGCGACGCCCGGTCCGCCAGCAGCAGGACTCCGGTGACCACCCCGCCCACCAGGTCGCCCAGGCCGAGGATCGCGGCCATCGACATCGCGGCCGCGCGGCATTCGGCGTCGGGCAGCCACGCCCTGGCCCGCGGACCTGTGACGATCTCCAGCGCCCTCCCGCGATGGTCCACGAAGACGAGCACCGCCCTGTCGGCCTCCTCTCCCAGCGCGGCGTGCAGCCGCTCCGAGAAGTGACGGCGCGGGCCGATCGCCGGCCCGAGGTAGGCGGCGAAGCGCAGTCCGGTGAGCCGCTCCGCGGTGCGCAGGGCCCCGCGGACGTCGTCCCCCTCTGTCGAGGTCAGGGTCAGCATCTCCGTACCTCGCCTTCGCCTGCCCTCGCCGGGCCTCACCAGGCCGCCGACGCTCCACCGGTGTGCCGCCCCGGCTCGGCGGTCTCCGCGAGCGAGACCCAGTCTGCCTCAGGCGCCGCAGGCAGGCTCGGACGCCGCTCCGTCAGCACCAGGACGGCATCGCTGACCCCGCGCTCGCTGCCGAACGGTCCCCCCAGCCAGACCGCACCCGCCGATGTGCTCCTCGCGGCCCTGTCGCGCATCCTGCCGGGCATCGTCACAAGCAGGACGATGAGCAGGAACAGGCCACCGGAGACCCCGATGAGAAAGCCCAGGACCTCGATCGCGCTGTCCATGTCTCAAAAGTAACCCCAGGCCGACGGCCCGTCGAGGACTACCAGGTGGTGGGCCTGCGCTCACCCCAGAAACCCCCGCGAGCGGCCTCGATCTGCGACGACACGGAGATCAGGGTGCCCTCGCCGCCGAACCTGCCGGCCAGCATCACGCCGATCGGGAGGCCGTCCGCGCTCCAGTGCAGCGGCAGGTTGACCGCGGGCTGGCCGCTGACGTTGTAGACGGCGGGGAAGGCGGCGAACCGCTTCATCCGCTCGAAGGTCTCCTCGGGGCCCTCGACGTCCTCGAACCAGCCCACGGGCCTGGGCGGTTGCGTCACGGTCGGGGTGAGCACCGCGTCGTATGGGTCGGTCGCCAGCAGGCCGAACCGGGTGGCGAGCTGCAGCGCCGACTGGGCCTGCAGGAAGTCGGGGGCCGGGGTGGCGAAGCCGCGCTCGCGCAGCCAGGCGGTCAGCGGCCGGAGCCTGTCCTGCTTGGTCAGATCGACCGGGTGCATGCACGAGAACGCGTACCAGAGCGTCACGAACTGCGGTACCGTGTCCGGCCCGAACGGCGGGGCGATGTCGACCACCTCGTGTCCGAGTGCCGCCAGTTCCGCCGAGGCGTGCTCGTAGGCGGCGAGCACCTCGGGGTCCACCACGACGCCGGGGACCAGCGGCTCGGCGTAGCGGGCGATCCGCAGGCGACCGGGGTCGCGGCCCACGTACGCGTGGAAGGAGCCGAGTTCCGGCGGCGGCGCGTGATAGAGGTCGCCGGGATTGTGGTGGGCCATCACGTCGAGCAGCACGGCGGCGTCGGCGACGGTTCTGGTGATCGGGCCGTTGGTCGACAGGCCGGCCAGGTCGGGAACTATCGGTGCGAAGCTGATCCTGCCCCGGGAGGGCTTGATACCGAACAGCCCGCAGACCGAGGCGGGGATGCGGATCGACCCGGCGCCGTCGCTGCCCTGCGCGGCGGGGGCCAGGCCCGCGGCGACCGCCGCCGCCGCGCCGCCGCTGGACCCGCCGGCCGACCGGGAGAGATCCCACGGGGTGCGGCTGGGCGCCGAGACGGCGGTCTCGGTGTAGCACGGCAGCCCGAACTCGGGCGTCGCGGTCTTGCCGAGCATGATCGTCCCGGCGTCCCTGAGCCGCTCGACCACGCTGTCGTCCACCGGCGCGACGAAGTCCTCGTAGGTGGCCGAGCCGAAGTGGATCGGCACGCCCTTGACGAGGTTGAGGTCCTTGATCGGGATCGGCACCCCGGCCAGGGGCGAGGGATCGTCTCCGGCGAGCACCCTCGCCTCGACCTTGTGCGCCTGCTCCAGGGCGAGTTCGGGGGTCACCGTTACGTACGCGCCGATCTGGGGGTCCAGGCGGGCGATCCGGTCGAGGTAGTGCTCGGTGATCTCGACGGGCGAGACCTCCCTGCGCCGCACGGCTGCCGCCTGCTCCAGAGCGTTAAGATCGTGAATGTGAGCCACGCCCCGCACAGTAGGCGCAGAGCGCGCGGTTATCCAGAGTGGAAGCCCGTAGATACCCGGTTCATAGCAGCGCCAAGCGGGTGACGGCGGTCACAAAAGTATGAGATACGCAATACTAGGCACCCCCCGAGGACGTCAGCTACCGTGAGTTACGTGGATTCCGGTCAGGTACCAGAAGACGGTAACACTACGTCACCGATTTGGGTCAGTGACCGACAGGCCGAGGATCGGCCGACGTCTCGACCCACCGCACCAGCGTCTACGTACGCACCCGTCGAGCGCGCCGCGCTGCGCAGCCTGCTCGATCACCCCAAGTACCGCCACCTGCGCCGACGCGTTCTCGTCGCGGTCGGTGTGGGCGTGCTCGCGGCCATCCTGCTGGCCAGCTGGCAGCTGGGCTTCACCGCCGCCGTGGTGGCCGCGATCGTCGACACGGCGCTTCACGCCCGTTCCAACTCGTCGGTGCCCGCCTGGCGGCGCTCCTCGGTCGCGGAACGGCGGACGGAGATGCAGTTGAAACGGCTGGAGCGCGGGGGCTACCGTACCCTGCACGCCCGCGCGATCCCCGGCAGCGAGGCCCAGATCGACCACCTGGTCGTGGGTCCCACCGGTGTCTACGCGGTCGACTCCGAGAAGTGGGACAAGCGCCTGCCCGTCCGCGTCCAGTCGCACCGCAAGCTGTTCCACGGCCCGTTCAACCAGAAGCCCCGTCTCGACGAGGCGCGCTGGGAGGCGTCCCAGGCCGCCGAGCTGATCGGTGCGGAGCTCGGCCGTGAGATCGCGATCGTGCCGTCCCTGGCGATCTACGGCCCGGCCATCCCCTGGAAGGTCCTCAACGTCCGCGAGGTCGACGTATTCGACGGCAGTCGTGTCCGTAAATGGATCACCAAGCGGGAGCGCTCACTCACCGACACCGAGATCGACAGAATCTACGAGGTCGCCGCGCAGGTCCTGCCCGCGCGCTACCCGGAGAACTGACCTCGGCCGTCCTCACCGGCTCTCCCACACGGTGTCCGCGAAGCGGCGGTGTTCGCGGAACCTGTGGTCACGAACCCGATGTCTCATGGCATGGGCAGTCGTCTCACGCGCTGAGCGGTGGCCGTACCATTCATAGACCACGGTTTCGATGATGGGAGAAGCCTCATGCCCGCCCTCAGGTCTCGTACGGTCACTCACGGCAGGAACATGGCCGGGGCCCGGGCCCTACTCCGGGCGACGGGCGTGGCCGGCGAGGACTTCGGGAAACCGATCATCGCGGTGGCCAACAGCTTCACCCAGTTCGTCCCCGGGCACGTCCACCTGCGCGAGGTCGGCGACGTCGTGGCCGGCGCGATCCGCGAGGCGGGGGCGATCCCTCGCGAGTTCAACACGATCGCGGTCGACGACGGCATCGCGATGGGCCACGGCGGCATGCTGTACTCGCTGCCCAGCCGCGAACTGATCGCGGACGCGGTCGAGTACATGGTCAACGCGCACTGTGCCGACGCGCTGATCTGCGTCTCCAACTGCGACAAGATCACTCCGGGCATGCTGCTCGCCGCCTTCCGGCTGAACATCCCCACGGTCTTCGTCTCCGGCGGTCCGATGGAGGCGGGCAAGACCCCCAACGGGAAGCTCGACCTGATCGACCCGATGATCGCCGCGGCCAACGACGCCGTCTCCGACGCGGAGCTGCTGGAGATGGAGGAGAACGCCTGCCCGACCTGTGGTTCGTGCAGCGGCATGTTCACCGCCAACTCGATGAACTGCCTCGCCGAGGCCATCGGCCTCGCGCTCCCGGGCAACGGCACGATCCTGGCCACGCACAAGGCACGCAGGAAGCTGTTCGAGGACGCCGGACGCCGGCTCGTGGAGATCACCCGCCGCTACTACGAGCAGGACGACGAGACGGTCCTGCCGCGCGCCATCGCGACCAAGGACGCGTTCGAGAACGCCATGGCGCTGGACGTGGCGATGGGCGGCTCGACCAACACGATCCTGCACATCCTCGCCGCGGCCCGCGAGGCCCAGGTCGACTTCGGGCTGAAGGAGATCAACGAGATCTCGCTGCGGGTGCCCTGCCTGTGCAAGGTCGCCCCCGCCACCGCGAAGTACCACGTCGAGGACGTCCACCGCGCCGGCGGCATCCCGGCGATCCTGGGCGAGCTCGACCGGGGCGGTCTGCTCCACCGCGACGCCTACACGGTCAACGGCGGCACCCTGGGCGACTACCTCGACGCCTGGGACCCGCAGTCGCCGCGTGCGCTGCCCGAGGCCCTTGAGCTGTGGCACGCGGGCCCCGGCAACGCCCGCACCGTGAAGCCCTTCTCCCAGGGCGCCCGCTGGGAGGAACTGGACCTCGACCGGTCCGAGGGCTGCGTGCGTGACATCGAGCACGCCTACACCCGCGACGGCGGCCTGGCCGTCCTCTACGGCAACATCGCCACCGAGGGCTGCATCGTCAAGACCGCCGGGGTCGACGAGTCGATCTGGAGGTTCGAGGGCCCCGCGGTGGTCTTCGAGTCGCAGGACGACGCGGTCGAGGGCATCCTCAACAACAAGGTCAAGGCCGGCGACGTCGTGGTGATCCGCTACGAGGGGCCGAAGGGCGGGCCCGGCATGCAGGAGATGCTGTACCCCACCTCCTTCCTCAAGGGCAAGGGGCTGGGCAAGGACTGCGCGCTGGTCACCGACGGCCGTTTCTCCGGCGGCACGAGCGGACTGTCCATCGGTCACGCCTCCCCCGAGGCGGCCGAGGGCGGCATCATCGCGCTCGTCGAGAACGGCGACCTCGTCACGATCGACATCCCCGGCCGCTCGATCGAGCTGAAGGTCTCGGAGGAGGAACTGGCCGCCCGCCGGGAGAAGCTCCTGGCCGACCTGGGCGGTTACCGGCCGCGGACGCGCCAGCGCCCGGTGAGCGCCGCGCTGCAGGCGTACGCCGCGCTTACCACCTCCGCCTCCACCGGTGCCTCGCGCGACCTGTCACAGCTGTCACGCTGACCTGGGCTTCCTATCGGGTAGAGATGCCTTACCCGATAGGAGGTTCGAAAAAATGTCAGTGCTCGGACGTATTATCTGGGTATGACTAGCGTCATGAAGCTCACCACCCCGCTGACAGCCGCCGAGATCGCCGCCCTCGCCCTGTCGATGGCGCATCTGGGGTCGAGTCCGCAGGCAGGCGCCGCTCGCAGCGGCCTGCGTCATGCGTTCGAGCAGATGGAGATCGACGACGACGTCGTCGCCACCACCCTGACGACCCTCACCGAGCCGATGCCCGCCCCGATCGCCGACCGCGCCCGGACGATCGCCAACGCCATCACCTCAGGCCTCGTCATCCGCCTCCACTACCGTGACGTCTCCGGACGGATCACAGTCCGTGACGTCGACCCGGTGACCTGCATGGTCCACCGCGAATACTGGTATCTCGTCGGCATGTGCCGCATGCGCCACGCGATCCGGGCGTTCCGGTTCGACCGGATCGTCGCCACCGAACCCACCTTCGTGCCGGCCCGCCCGCACCGAGCCGAGGGATTCCTGCCCTTCCAGGGCAAGCGCGCCGCATAACCGGTCGCGGTCAGGTCATCTCGAGCTGCCACCCCGGGCCGGTCCGGGCCGGTCCGGGGGGCAGACTCCCGATGTGGTCAGCCGCAGCAGCCGCCGCCGCAACACCCGCCACCGCCGCCGCCGGAGGGCCGGGGCGCGGCCGAGGAACTCGCGGAGCCGCCGGTCACCGCGACGGTGGACAGCAGCTTGACCGTGTCGTCGTGGCCGTCGGGGCAGAGCGCCGGCTCACCGGAGCGTGCCATCGGACGGGAGATCTCAAAGGTGGACCCGCAGGCGCGGCAGCGGAAGTCGTATCGGGGCATGACGCCAAGGTTACCCGGCTCGCTCGCCGCACACCCGTGCCGCCGGCGTCCTGTCTCTTCGCGCGAGGCCTCCCCGGGCGGGCGGGAAACGTGCGCCGAGAAAGGTCAGGCGAAGGTGATGGAGGCGTAGTCGGCCACCGGCCGGTAGCCGATCGCCTGGTAGATCGAGTTGGACGTGGGGTTGGACAGGTCCGTGAAGAGCAGCACCTCCTCGGCGCCCTCGGTGAGCACCTTGGCGCTCACCGCGTGCGAGAGCGCGGTGCCGTAGCCCTTCCGGCGAAACTCCGCGGGCGTGTAGACGGGGCCGACCCGGGACATCCCGCCGATGGGCGAGGAGGCCCCGGCGAACGCGACGGGCCGCCCGCCCGCCTCCCACACGAGCAGTTCCCGTCTGGCGATCCGGCTGGCCACCAGCGGGGTCAGGTCGACAGGGCCGACGGCCTCGGCCTCGGCCTGGAACTCCTCGCCCCACCGGACCAGGAGATCGAGGTCGTCGGCGACGGCCACACGCGAGGCCCCTTGCGGAGCGGGGTCCGGGCCAAGCAGCACGTCGAGCCGGTAGAGGCGTTCCGCGCGGCGCTTGGCCTCGGGTCGCCACCAGGAGGCGGCGAACGCCTCGGCCAGCGGGAGCGGCCCGGTCACGCCGGGGATCGCCCTCTCCTTCTCGATCAGGTCGGTGGCGAGGCCGAGTACGGTGTCGGCGGGGATATCGGGGAGCAGCAGGGGGTGCGGAGGCGTCTGGATCGCGGTCGCCACGATCCGGTCGTCGCGCTCCAGCCTGCCCAGCAGCACGTCATCGCCCCACAGGCCGCTCCGTACGGCGCGCAGGACCGTGAGAGGGACGGTGTTGCGGACCGGATCTCGCAGCAGCCACGGCTCCGCCATCCCCGCGTACGCCTCGATGTCGGAGGTGAAGGTCCATGTCATGACCATGATTGTGCCTATCGGGGATCACCGGCGCCAACGGGCATGCCGCCGTGGGGGGGCCGGGGGGGGGGCGCCGCGCGGGGCG